>CAYSWW010000130.1:0-6254 GCA_964434915.1 uncultured Coprobacillus sp. | reverse complement strand
CTGCTACGTAAAGGAGTGGGGGAGGGAAAAAAACTTGAGAAATAACAAAATATTTATATAATTAAAAAAATATATATTATACTAAATATGTATTAAAATATATAAAAATAATCGGAAAAAAAAAACATAAAATATATCAAGGTATTCAAAATTGCCATTTGTCGATAGGGATTGAATCATAATATGGAAAAGTATCTTCATGCACATAAAGCAAACCGACAGCACATTCCGAATAACCATCCCCAAAAGCCTTTTCCAAAACATCATCATATGAAACAATCCAAATGTTTGCATCATCAAATTTAACCCAATAATTTTTTTGTTTATAAAATGAATAATAATGTCCTGATTCTGCACTACCAACATGCATGATAATTCCTTTAAGATTATATTTATGAGAAGAATCTTCAAATAATGTACCATTGACAGTTCTTAAAATTGAATTTAAATCAAATTTCTCAGGAAATGTAAATTTTTTGCAGATTTTTATTGTCTTTTTTTTTGTTGTATTGTAGCTATAACGTTTTAAATTAATAAGCAGAATTTCAGGACAGGACGCAATTTTAATTTGTACAGTATCAGTATCTCTGTCATGATGACTCTGTGAAAAATCAATTTTTTTTTCTGAAAAAGATTGCTGAATCCCTTCAATTAAAGATGAATAATTTTCAACATCAATAATCATAGTAACCTCATCTGAATGAGTATATGTAATTGTTCCATCTAATTGTTTTTTCTCTGTTGTTTGTATAAATTGAATTGTATCAGAATGTAATAATTGTGAAAACCCAGGTTCTTTAGCCAAAAATTCCCACAATATTTTAAGCAATGATTCGTGAAAATCTTGTTGTACATGGGGATCAAATCCAAATAATTGCACAATCCTCAGAGTATCAATTGGTCTAAGTTCTGTATCATAATTCATTTCTGAATATGATGTTAAATTTGAATCGAGTTGTTTGAAAATGTGTTGCAATACATAAAAAATAGGAATATTCTCAAATGTATATGGCAAATATGTGTTCCCTAATATAAAGTCTCGAAAATCACAAATATGATAAATCATATATAAAATACAATTCAGGAAGCAAGTTGAACCGCAATTTTTGAAACCAAATGCAAATCGTGTGTATCTATCTTCATTTTTGTGTTTGACTTGATTGGCATATATAGTGTCTTCCTCTTCCATAACAGACGTGGGTTGCATAGCATTCATCATTTGTAATTGGTGGCTTTCACATGTGAAAAATTCATCGGTATCAGATGATTCCCAATTAAAATCAAAATCGGAAAATAATGTTGTATCTATGCTCTGAGAGTTCGAATCAGATAAACCTTTCGTTTGACTTGGTATATTCTTAGACCATTGTGTATAATTCATAAGATATGGAACCAAATCATCAACATTATAATGGGATGTATTTTGTTCAATATTCTTGACAACAGAAACAATAAATGGGTCAATAATATTTGATATTGTTCCATCTGACTCTGGTGGTAACAAAATTCCAAGATTAGATGGATCCTTCACCCTCGAGAGTGCGACATTTAATTGTCCATGTTCCCAAAATTCAGAATTTAAGTCAACCAAAACTTTAGATAAAGTCATACCCTGAGCGCGATGAACAGTTGATGAAAATGATAACTTTAAAGGAAATTGAAATCTTGTAAATTGCACTCCGGAATAGCAGCCATTTGTATACATTCTATTCAAACAGTATTCATTTCCATTATCAAGTTTCACTGTGACCAGATTAGGTGAAACGTTTTTAACCCAACATCTTTTATTTTTAACAATGCCATGCTGAGTGTCAAGGTTTCGCATGATAAACACAGGGTCACCTTCTTTGAATAATAAACGGTAATCTGGAACATCGGGTAAAATCACATTATTTACCATATCTTCCATATGGGAAATATCATGAATTTGTTCCGAAATAGATTTGATTTTGGTAATTCCAACACATTGCTGAAAAGTATTAGCTTTGCGACGAATTCTGTGTTGTGAGAGATATTGATTAATCTCTTTTACACCTTTATTGGTAGCTGCAATCCACAAATGATCCAAAGGAAATTGCGTATTGTTTTCATCAATATCAGAAATATACCATTCTAACGCATCAGAAAAAGAATGAAATATTTTGATATATGGTATATCTGTCCATTTAAAATATTGTGTTGCTTTTGGATCCATTGTAAGAACTCTTAAGAAAGCGAACCAATAAAAGTTGAACCTAACAGGTTCAGAAAGGACATATTTTGTGATTGAAGGCCACCAAACGCAGTTTGAAATCATACGTTGATAAACAGGTATTTCATCACGTGAGACTGGTGGTAATTGTAAAAGATCCCCGACAAAAAGAATTTTATGACCACCAAAAATTGGGTTAAACGATACTCCTAAGATTGGAGTCCCATCAGAAGTTGTATAAGAATGAATATAACGCAACGATAAATCGATTTCATTAAGAAGTTTATTGGTAAGCATGCTGCTTTCATCAATGATGATACAATCCGAGTTACGGATTTGACGCGCTTTTAATGAGTTACTTCCAATTTTACAAATAAAAATATTATGAGTTGTTTCTTGATCAATTCCTAAGCCAAAAAGAGAATGAACCGTTGTTGCATTTGTATATTGAGATGCAGCAATTCCAGTGGATGCACATATTAATACTTTTTTGCCTTTTTTTTCTAGTTCGTTAATGAAATATTTAATTAAGAACGTTTTTCCAGTGCCTGCAGAACCTTGTAAGAAACAAAGTTGTCTTGAGTGATCATCAACGAAGCATAGTAAATCATGAAGTACCTGTTTTTGTGAATTATTTAAACCAACTTGTGGTATATTTTGATGATTTGATATCTCAGATATAACCTCCGGACAAATGTATGATTCTAAAAAGGGAGGAACAATTATGTTTCTTTTTATGAGCATATTGCACAATTGTATTTTCAAAGCTTCAAAATTTGCACAGTCAACTTGCATTTGTTCTTTATATTTTTCAAAGAGTGCTTGGCCAGGTCCTCCACAGCGTAAAATTGTTCCAAAGAGCCATCGTAATTGGTTTGGGGTTTTATTTTGCTGTATCGCCTGATCAAAAGAAAGATAAAATTCTGTTTCGTTATCAAGGTAACCTCTGGCTCTTGCACATTCTTCAAATGTTTCATATTGATTACCATTATAGTTTAAAAGGTCATCAAATGAACGTGCTGGTATATTTATTAGAATTAAACGTAAGGAGAATAGCTCAGACTGTTCCGGAGAATATGGCTGAATACCATAATTAGCATTTTTGGTGTCTTTTCTTTTTTTAACTTTAAACTTGATTTCACCTTGATCTTCATATTCAAATGACTTTAAATTTTTTGATACTATATATTTTGAGTAATAATCGCAAATCAGCATATCATTGAATATTGGATCCAGAGGACGTGCAAAATAACGTTCTAACAGAGATAGTTCAGTCTTTGACCTTTCAAAAACGTCAACCTTGTCTTCATTCAAGTCAAAAGATACATTTTTTTCGCCAGGAAGATGTAAATGAATTGTAAAAGAAGGTGGTGAAATATGGTATTTCCATGCTGCATCAATTTCATGATAGCATTCTGGACTGCATGCAACTCTTGAAGAAACATAATATCTTAAATGATCTGATTGTGAAACTTGTTGATTTAAATAAAATACAGGTTTTTTGAAGACGTCCATTTGAATTTTTGTAACATCAGAATCTTTGGTGATATATTTCAAAACATAACCAATTGGAAGATCAGAAGACACAACTTCAATATCATGATGTGCTCTCCACAGATAAAGCAATTGTAAATTATGAGGCACAATGAAGCAATCATTTTCTCCCCTTATAAACTGATAAGTATTATTAACAATTTTTGTCGTTTCTGAGACGGGCTTTGGAAATCCAAAAGAACACTCACTCCATCTTGATGGTTTACATCTGTGTGAACATGTGTGAATCTGATATTTTTGAATCATGGCATTTGTTTCATTGACAATTTTTTGTTTCATAATATCAGGATCATCTTTCAAGAAACGTGTATTAATCAAACGTTCAAGAGCTGAAATATCATCTGTATCGAAATCAGTCCAAAGTAGAAGATGTAAATGGGGCAATCCACGTTGTTGATACTCTATGCGCCAAATCATTGCATTTACTGTGCCAAATAATTTATGGCTTTGTATGTACTGTATTAACTTATGAAATTTGATCTTGAAAACTCTTGAGACTAATGACCCATTTAAAAAAGGTTTGTCTTCTCCAACATCTGCAAATTCTGGCCAATCAGGATTAGTCGTGAAGGTCAAAAAGAAAGTAGGTGCCCCAAATTTTGAACTTAAGATGAAACCATTATTTTGAATTTCTTTCCAGTATGTTGCCCCTGTCATACTTTTTGGAATGAATGTTTTTATTCCATCGCTTATTGAAGTGCCAGAATAATTGGGATCAAGATACTTTTCTTTTGCGTTCAATCTTTGTTTATTTAACCAATATTCGGTCTGACAATAAATAAGTTTACAATATTGATGTATCATAAACTCTTCACGCAACGTACCTAATTTATGAATCCAATGGTCATGTGGCTGCATCATCAAAGCTTTTGTGCATAATCTGATTTTTGTTGTAAAACTTAGTTTTGTAGTTGAGTTCTCATTTTCATTTTCGTCTTCGTCTTCACTTTGGTTCGATGATTCTTCTTCATTTTCGTCTATAAAATTCGAAACTTTGTTATCTTTTGTAAGTGTCGATTTCAAAATATCAAATTCAACATCAGGTTTTCCAAAACCACCTTCGCCATTTAAAAAAAGTAATGGGAATAATAATCTATCATATGCGATAGAAAATATCGGTACTCTTAATGTTTCATAATTATATTTTTCTGTAATTTCTTTTGATAATTTCGCACCGATTACATTTCTATTTTCGCCATTTTCATTAAAAACAACAGCACTGACTTCATCTCCTGTTTTCAAACTGGCATTTACATCATTAAAAAAGGAAATAAAAGCATTATCCCCACCAAGTTTTTGCAGCGTGTCATGGCAAAAATTGTTTAAGAAAGGATTTGTTATATTCAACAAAATCTCCAGAATTTTATCGATTTCATTATTCACGATAAAATATTTATCTACCATTTGGGAATTTATGAGCTCTTCTCTTCCTGATGCAACAGCATAGACGGTGTTAAGAAATTGTCTTGCACCGTCATATGAATAAGGTATACCAGTAACGAATACTGTACCATAATCTGCAAATGGAGAATTTATCTTCCCATTGACTACTACAGGCCTGGCTAACATATTAACAATCCTCGCATAGTTGGGGATATTTTTGTGCTTTTCAATAATTTGTTGGATTGTTGGGTGAATATCCCCAATATTAATTGATGCTGAAATTTCAGGGCGGTTACGACAACACGAAAATGTAGGTTCGCCAGGAAACAAAAAAGCGCCACAATTTGGACAAATTCTAAAATCTTCTCTAATATTCGCAAAATTTGAAATCTTGTTCCAAAACATGGATTTAACATTAAATTTGTAGAAAATAGCTGATTCTATTTGATTAAAAGATAATGCATTTCTAATATTACTGCATAACGAAGAATTCTTTAAAAGTAATTTAATTTGATGTTTGGATGTGAAAAGCAGAATATTAAAACTGAATGATTCATTTTCTAAATTTATAATATGTTGAAATGAATGTAAAACAATACAGAGATCTTTTGGAATATATCGTTCTTCATTGGAAAATAAAGAATATTCTGATTTTAAATAATTCATGGAACAAAATAAAATAAGACGTGATCTAACAATGCCTGTTTCTTCTTCCTTAACTATGCCTTCAATAAAATCTGGATAAATGTTTTCTTGTTCATCAGAATTTAAGTGATCTAAAATTAATAATTTATTTTTATTTTGAACTATTTCGTGATTATTTAAAACGCATATAATATGAGTAGAGAATCCATAATCTAGTTCTTCAATTTCTTTTTGAACCTCTTTGAGTAAAGGTAATTTGCTAAATTGTTTAAAATAGACTTTCATCATTAAAAAATTATGACAAAATCAGTTTTTGAAAACGAAAAAAGTATTGAAAAAGTACCAGTCAAAAATTGTGAATATAAGATATTTTTAATCGAAAATTTGGATAAAGGAATAGTGAAATGTGAAATAATTTTATGCAATATTATATAATTTATAATCAATTTCATTAAATCTTATTTTTGAGAAAACACTGTCA
>CAYSWW010000129.1:0-6363 GCA_964434915.1 uncultured Coprobacillus sp. | reverse complement strand
CAACATAAATATTAACTTTATCGATAAATTTCATTTTCTCACCTTCTTCCTTTCTTCAAAAAAAGAACCCCTTTAAAAGGGGTTCCCTATTAAGCAGCCGGATAAACTGAAACTTTTGTTCTTGTTTTTCCTTCTCTTTCGAATTTAACAACACCATCTACTTTAGCAAATAATGTGTCATCTCCACCTTTACCAACATTGACACCAGGATGAATTTTCGTTCCTCTTTGTCTGTAAATGATTGAACCTGCTGTACAATATTGTCCATCAGATAACTTTGCTCCTAATCTTTTAGAATGAGAGTCACGACCATTCTTTGTTGACCCAACACCTTTTTTAGAAGCGAATAATTGTAAATCTAACTTAAACATCATGGTTTATACCTCCATCTTCATGATTTTCATGTATCGTGAATAAGACTCCTCAATTGTATCAAGGATTGTTTCAAATGTCTCTAGTACCACTTCCACATCATGATCAAATTGATTCACCTTAATATGAACAAAACCTTCCTTTAAATCAATAGTTCCCAAACCCTCTAAGAAATGTCTATTGACAAGTGCGTTAGCAATTCCAGTCACTGCTGTACTGACACCAGCACAAACTAAATCTTTACCATATACAGCACTGTCAGCATGTCCAGAAACAGTGATTTCCAAGATTTCTTTTCCTCTTTTTTTTATACTCGCCTGTATCATTATTCAGCTGTATTAATGGCTTTGATAACTAATTTTGTATAAGGTTGTCTATGACCTTGTTTCTTATGATAATGTTTCTTAGGATTGTATTTATAGATAACAACTTTCTTTTCTTTTCCATGTTTTTCAACAGATGCAGTAACTGTTGTTCCTTCAATATAAGGATGCCCAATAACAGCTTTATTATCATCACCAACAAATAAAACTTTATCTAGAACGATTTCTTCTCCTTGAGCAACATCTAATTTTTCTACAAAAATAGTATCTCCTGCTTCAACTTTTAACTGTTTTCCACCAGTTTCAATAATTGCGTACATGACGTACCTCCTTCTTTCCTATATTAATCTCAGACTCGCCAACCAAGGCAGCAAAGCTTTAAGACCTTTTATGTGCGGTTGTAGCTAGAGGTCTACAACAGTAGTATATTAGCATTTTACGCTCGTTTCGTCAATATTTTTTTTAAATTATTGACTTCGCGGATGAGCGTGATCATAAACTTCTTTTAAATGTTGATTTGTCACATGAGTATAAACCTGAGTTGTTGATAAATTCGCATGTCCTAACAGCTCTTGAACAATACGAATATCTACTCCCTGTTCAAGCAAATGTGTTGCAAAAGAATGACGAAAAGTATGAGGATGAATCTTCTTTGTCGGATCATAATTTTTCGTCACACGATTCACAATATCTTCCAAACCACGATTCGTCATTTTTCCTCCATTTTTATTAATAAAAACAATATCATGATCTTGATGTTGTTTGGCCATTAAAACAGGACGATCTTCGACAGTATACTGTTTCAAACATGTTGCAGCATAATCATGAAAAGGAACATAGCGATCTTTTCTGCCCTTTCCATGAATCAATAACAATTGTCTTGCAAAATCAATCTGCGAAAGAGTTAAAGATACTGTTTCTTCACATCTTAATCCCGAAGCATACATTAATTCCAACATTGCTTTATTTCTACGTCCTAAAGGTGTAGAAACATCAATACTATCTAATAGTCCCATCATTTCATCAATATAGAGAAAATCTGGATTCTTTTGTTGTTGCTTTAAAGACTCTACTAATATGAAAGGATTATCATCAATGTACTCTTGACTTTGTAGATAGCGGTAAAAACCTCTTAAGCAACTCATCTTATGATTAATGCTTCTTGCTGACAAACCTTCATCATGAAGTTGCGCCAAATAACCTCTTAAAAAAGAATAACGTACATCTCCTAAATCATCAATGCTTTCACTTCTCAAATATAAAAGAAAATGTTCAATTTCCCTTCGATAGCCACTAATTGTTAAATCAGAATAATTTTTTTGATATTTCAAATAATCCAAATACTCTTGAACATAATGATGAAAATCATTCATTATTCATAAACTCCTTCATTGTTTCAATTGCCCGTGAAGCATATGCTTCCTTTCGTTGCTTTTTCTTCACTTTTTGGGTTAACTCAGGCAAAATTCCAAAATTTGCTTTCATCGGTTGAAAATGTTGTACATCAGCATGCGTAATATAATAAGCTAACGCCCCCATAACTGTTTCCCTTGGAAAAACAAGAGGCTCTTTTTTAGCTAATAAACGTGCCATATTAATTCCTGCAACAAGTCCACTTTGTGCTGATTCTACATAGCCTTCAACTCCAGTTAGCTGGCCTGCAAAAAACAAATCATCTCTATGAACAAATTGATATGTCGGTTTTAAAAAGCGTGGTGAACAAATAAAGCAATTACGATGCATAACCCCATAACGAACAATTTTCGCATTTTCTAAACCAGGAATCATATGAATGATACGTTCTTGTTCAGGCCAAGTCAAATGCGTTTGAAAACCAACAATATTATAAAGTGTTCCAATAGCATTATCTTGTCTAAGCTGAACAACTGCATAAGGTCTCTGTCCATCTTCTTTAGTTAATCCAACTGGTTTCATTGGTCCAAACAATAATGTTTGTTTTCCTCTTTTCGCCATAACTTCAAAAGGCATGCAACCTTCAAAAAATTTTTCTTCAAAATCTTTTGGCTGAACAACCTTGGCATGAATCAAAGCTTCATAAAAAGCATCAAATTCCTCTTCATTCATTGGACAATTGATATATACAGCATCCCCTTTATCATATCTCGATTTAAAATAAGCCTTCTCAAAATCAATACTCTCTTTCGTTACAATAGGTGCTGCAGCATCATAAAAATAGAAATAATTCTCCTGTAAAAGTTTTGCGATAGCTTGTGAAAGAACATCACTTGTTAATGGTCCTGAAGCAATAATTGTAGGTCCTTGAGGAATTTCTGAAACTTCATCATGAATCACTTCAACAAGTGGATGAGAAGACAAAAATTCCGTAATAGCCTGTGCAAAACCTACACGATCTACCGCTAATGAACCACCAGCAGGAACGCGATGTTCTTGCGCAAATTGCATAATTATACTTTGATGCATACGCATTTCTTCTTTTAAAACTCCAACAGCATTACTTAAACCATCAGCACGCAACGAATTAGAACAAACCAATTCGGCAAAATATTCACTTTTATGAGCCTCCGTCATTTTAACAGGTCTCATTTCATACAATCGCACGGGAATTTGACGTGAAATCAACTGATATGTTGCTTCAACACCTGCTAAACCGGCACCAATGACATTGACTTTTTCCATCTTCATCTTCTCTCTTTCTACCCAAAAAGTCCCTCATGGGACTTTTTATTTAATAATTGTACGACATTTTGGATAAGCAGAACAAGCTTTAAATTCACCCCAGCGTCCTTTCTTTATCACAATTGGACTCCCACAATTTGGACAGACTTCATCCGTCATTTTTGGTTCTTCTTTCTTTTCGCTCTTAATATACTTACATTCTGGATATCCCGAACATGCCATAAACTTTCCATAACGCCCAATTTTATAAATCATTGGCCGTCCACATTTAGGACAGACTTCCTCAGTATCCGGTGTTTCATCTAGATCTTTTTTTATATATTTACATTTCGGATAATTTGAACAAGCAACAAAATCTCCATAACGTCCTTTACGAACAACTAGATCGCCACCACATTCAGGACATTTCTCACCTGTTTTTTCTGGTTGAATCTGTTCCATTTTTTCATAAGCATTTTCCAATAACGGCTCAAATTTATCTTCAAAGATTGTTAAAGCATGAACATAGCTATCTTTACCTTCAGCGATTTCATCTAATTCTTTCTCCATCTGAGCTGTATATTCAACATTGATAATATTATCAAAGTATTCTACCAGTTTTTCATTAGTTAAAAGACCAGATTCCGTTGGTTTAAAAGTTTTATCCACCGTTTCTACATAACGACGCGTTACAATAGTGTCTATTATACTTGCATAAGTACTTGGTCTACCAATACCTAATTCCTCAAGTTCTTTAATTAATTTTGCTTCAGTATACCTGGCTGGCGGTTTTGTAAAATGCTGTGATTTTTTGATATCTTGACTAAGCAATTTTTCCTGTTCACTGACTTCAGGCAAAATTTCATCAGTTTGTTTTTCATAAGCACCATAAACACGCAAATAACCATCAAAAACAATCACTGAACCACTGGCTTTAAATTCATAACCATGATTATCTAACAACAATGTTGTAGCATTTAATTTAGCAGAAGCCATTAAAGAAGCAAGTGCACGAGCATATATCAAAGCATATAATTTATATTCATCAGATGATAAATATTTTTTTACACTTTCAGGTGTTCTTAAAACACTTGTTGGACGAATTCCTTCATGCGCATCTTGTACATTTTCTGTCTTCTTAGAAACCTTCACTGTTCCGACATAATCTTTACCATGTTTTTCTTTAATATAATGTTGTGCTTCATGAATAAAAGTATCTGATAAACGAATAGAATCAGTTCTCATATAAGTAATCAAACCGACCGTTTCATTACCAATATCGACCCCTTCATAAAGTTTTTGTGCAATCATCATAGTACGTTTTGCTTTAAAATTTAATTTTGATGATGCTTCTTGTTGTAACGTTGAAGTAATAAAAGGCGGTTTTGATGAACGTCTTTTTAAACTCTTTTTAACTTGAGAAACAATAAACTCTTTATCCAACGAATCAAAAACAGCATTTGTTTCTGCTTCATTTTTTAATTCAATTTTTTTGTTCTGATACTTAGATAGTTCAGCTTCAAAAGAAATATCATCTTTTTCAAATAAGGCTTTTATTTTCCAATACTCTTGAGGGTGAAAAGCTTCAATTTCTTTTTCTCTTTCACAAATCAATCTTAAAGCGACTGATTGTACACGCCCTGCTGATTTAGATTTAATTTTCTTTTGTAATAATTTAGATAACTTAAATCCAATAATTCGATCTAACACCCTTCTTGTTTCTTGAGATTTAACAAGATCTTTATCAATTTGACGAGGATGGTTCAACGCATCAACCACTGCATCTTTTGTAACTTCATGAAAAACAATACGATTTGATAAATTCATATCCAATCCCAAAACCTCAGCCAAATGCCATGAAATGGCTTCGCCTTCACGGTCTGGGTCAGTTGCTAAATAAACCTGATCGGCATCTTTTACACATTTCTTTAGTTCTTTAACAACTTCTCTTTTATCTTTATTAATAACATAGTTCGGTTTAAAATCATTTTCTATATCTACACCTAGCCCACCTTTTCCAGTTGTTGCTAAGTCTCTAATATGTCCTTTTGATGATGTCACCACAAAATCAGAACCGAGATATTTCTCAATTGTTTTTGACTTTGAAGGTGATTCAACAATGACTAAATTCTTACTCATCATTTTTACCTCCTACATTTTTTCTATTATTAGGTCTTTTTGAAAATTTGTCAACCTAAATCTTCATCTTCAATGATATCCTCAACACTTAAAATCAGCTGAGCACCTTGTTGAATCAAACGATTACAGCCATCGTAATCATTATAACGTGATGGAACACAATAGACTTCTTTTCCTTGTTCTAAAGCATATCCTGCAGTAATCATCGTACCACTGCGTTGTTTTGCTTCAGTAATCAAAACACTTCGCGATAAACCAGCTATAATCCGATTTCGAAAAGGAAATAATTTTCTTTGTGGTGCCGTCTGAAAAGGATATTCACTCATAATGAGTTGATTTTCCTTCAACAACTCATATAATACTCTATTCTCTCTAGGATAACAATATTCTATTCCCGTCCCCAAAACAGCGATTGTATTTCCATTATGTTTCATTGCCGTATGATGAGCAATCGTATCGACACCTCTTGCCATCCCACTTACAATTACATAATCATTTTTAACAAGCTGTTCAACAAAAACTTGCGTTGCCTCTTTGCCATACGTAGACATATCACGCATGCCGACAACGCCGATTGTTTTTTGGTCAATTAAAGATAAATCTCCATAATAATATAAAACAAAAGGTGGACAATTAATTTGTTTTAAAACTTCAGGATAATCATAACTATACAGGGTTGTATAACGACAATTCAATTTTTTCTTTAATTCACATTTCAATGTTTCATCTACTTTTTCTTTGCGCATTAAAGCATTATATATACTTTGAAAATCACCATGATACTTCATTGAAAAATATAATATTAACTCTTCCATAATTACCCTCCTACTTTTTATATACAAATATTTTTTCGATTTTTCTTTTTATATCTGTAAAAAAGTAAAAAAATAAT
>CAYSWW010000128.1:0-6375 GCA_964434915.1 uncultured Coprobacillus sp. | reverse complement strand
CAAAAAAAACAATATATCGATTGGAGCAAAGTAAAATTAGTCTGACTACGTCAGATCAATTTTACTTTTTCCCATAACCATAACCATAACCATAACCATAGCCATAACTTCCATATCCATAATAGACTTCTTCTTGATCAAATATTGATGGTTTAACTTGATTTAAGACAGTTCCTAAAATATATGGAACATTTTCATTTAATTCTTCTAATGATTCTAAGATATCATAAGCACTTGCAAAATCCTGTTTAATAACAATAATTGCAGTATCGCTTTGTTTTGCAATTAATAAAGCATCATCCATCATATAAAGAGGCGGAACATCCAAAATAACAAAATCATATTTATCTTTAAGCGATTTGATAAATTCACTCAACTTTTCTTTCGAAAGCAATTCTGGTGCATTCGCATAAGAATCAACTCCATAAATAATATCTAAAGAATAATCTTGATATTTATTTGTCACTTCCTCAAGTGTAAAATGACCCTGTAAATAATCTAAAATATTACCACTCAAATGAGCATCTTTCATAATATTTAAAATAGAAGGATTTCTTAAATCCAAATCAACTAAAATCACATGATAACCCTTATCCGCTAAAGAAATAGCAATATTAGTAGAAACCATTGATTTTCCTTCATTTGGAAAAGCACTTGAAACCATAAAAACTTGCGAATGATTTTTCTTATATTCCTGTTCAACCTTTAAACGAACATCGTGAAAAGCTTGTTTAATCGGATATTGAATACGTGGATTCGATAAAAGTAAATTCGATGTTTTATTATACTTCTTTTTATTGCCTGCAATATAAGGAATTTTAGCTAAATTCGTTAAATTCAAATCATTCTTTACATCATCACTAGAATTAATTGTATGACGTAATAATGTCAATACCATTGCCAATCCCATAGCGATAATTATCCCCATAGCCAAGCCATAAATACCACTACGAATAAAATCCGGATAAGCATCTGGTGCAGTTGCCAACTGTGGGGCATCTAAAATGGCAATCGAAACATCACTCATTACTAAATCCAAAGCTTGATTATAATTATTTAAAATACAAGTCAAAACATCATAAGCATCCTGAGGATTATCGGAAGTAACCTTCAATTCAACAAGATTCGTTTCTGAAACAGTTGACAAAGAAATCGTTCCAGGAATAACATCAACTCCTAAATCCGCTTTAATAACCTCTGTCATGACTTCACCTAATAAAACATTATTAAAAGTCGAAATAAAGTCATCATTATCCGAACTTGCCGTAAATATATTATTTTGTCCTTCAATGGCGGCAATAAAAACCGCTTTGGAACTATAAACTATATCAAAAAATAACAATGTTTTGATCTCAAATAAAGCGACACTAGCCACCACAATCACAACAAGTAATCCTTTATAACGCATTAAAGATTTATAAAAACGATCAAAATACTTTGTTAAATCAATCTTTTCAACATTATTATCCTGCAAGATTAAGACCTCCTTTCACGACGTGTATAACGGCTATATCCATAACGATAGCCATAGATCTTATGTCCTTTCATAAAATCAATAACACTCGCATTGTAAATACATCCAATCACATTATTTTTCGCACTTACCAATCGACTGATTGTTTCATTAATCATGCGAGTTGTTGCTACATGCTGTTTAATTACAATTAAAGAAGCATCAACCATTTCATTGATCATAATTGGTTCATTTAAACCATACATTGGAGAACTATCCACAATCACAAAATCAAATTCATGTGAAGCTTTTTCAATCAACTGATGCATATTCTGACTGCTCAATAATTGATCTGCATGTTCTAAATCTTGTGTTGCACACATCACAAAAAGATTCTTTTGCTGTAAATAATCGACTTGATTTTCCCAAGTTTGTTCACCTTTTAAATAAGCATTTAAACTACGATTCGTCTCTAATTCAAAGATTTTATGAATAGAAGGTTTACGAATATCTGCATCAATTAATAATACTTTATGATCATTTTTAGCTAATGATAAAGCTAAATTCGCTGCAATTGAAGATTTTCCTTCATTTTCTAAAGTACTCGTAATCATAATTGAACAATATCCATGTTTCTTTGCTGATTCTTCAACTTTGCTTCTAAGTTTTTTTATTGATTCTTTATAATGAAAACTTGTTTTCAAAGACGTAATTAATAAAGCTGTCTTTTTACGTTTCCAAAACTTGATTCCACGTTTTTTGATTTCTCTTGGTATTTGAGCAAATAAACGACAATCAATTTGATATTGAATATCATGAGCTGTTTTAACTGTATTTTTCAAATAAGAAACTAAACCTATCAATACAATTGAAATAATCCCACTTATCATAGCTCCTTTCTTTAAGGAAGACGTATGACTATTTGAATTAATTGGATATTCATTTAATGTTGCTTCTTCTAAAACATCTAAATCATAAGAAAGATAATATTCTTCAGTATTATTTTGATACCATTCAACAATATATTTCAGCGAATAAAAAGCTTGTTTTTTAGTATTAGAAATAACTTGAATATTAATGACATTTGTTTCATTAACACTGGTTACATTACAATGCATATTTAAATCATCTATTTCTAATTGATCTTTAATATAATTATTGATAACTTGATCATTAAATAAATAATCCAAAGTTTTAATATAAGAAACTGCATCACTTAACTGAGAATATGTATTTTCTTCTAACTTTAAGACAGCCGTCATTGATGCTGAATACTGAGGAACATAAGTCAAAGTCTCATAAATATCTAACCCGACTCCACAAACCATCATAACCAAGATAATTCCTTTCCATTTTTTCAAAATAGAAGAAATCACACATGTCATCTTTATAATAAAATCTCGATTTTGTTGACTTGTCATTGTTTCCCTCCTATTCTTCCACAATCACAACTAATTTTGTAATACCATAATCCCCATTAGTTCTAGTCAAACGATAAACAAATTCATACATGCCTGGTTCGTCAGCATTATAATCATTTTGAATTTCAACAATTGATTTTAAATAATTATATTCCATTCCCATGATTTTTATAGTTTCGATGTAATCTCTTGGATTAATTGTTGTCCCTTTTTTTACCCGTAAGAGATATTGAGATAAAGTAATATCAACATTCGTTTCAGTATTCAATTGATCAATCTTTAATGTTAGTGTCACTTTCGTCCCACAGCTATCTGTCACAGAATATGTCACATATTGATTCTCATCTTCCATATATTCATTATCTATCGCAATCTTAGATGAAATATCACCATCAACCACACTTGATGCCGAAACATAATCTTTATATACATTAGTACTGCTGATATAGTAATAATAATATAAAGCTTGTGTTACATCAATCTCTGGTTCCTCATAATCTGTATAACGAATCTTACGTGTCGTTCTTGAAAGATTATCATCACTATCAAAAACAGCATAAGTGACGGTGCGACATTGATCTTCATCAAAAGTCGATAGACTTTCCACATAAACCTCAGAAGTCAAATCACCATCTTCCTCATCAAAAGCCGTAACACCTTCCAATAAGACCGTGTCTTCATCCTCAACGCTGATTTCCAAAACATCAGTTGGGGCTTCAATTGTTGGCAAATGACCTGTTTTTTGTTTAGCATCCTGCCAAAACAAGAAAACCATATAAACGCCAACGATTACTAGAACTCCTAAAACAAACTTAATCCCCTTCTTCATCATATTCCCTCTTTCTTAGATTTAATATATTGATTGGATTATCATAAAAAATACGTTGCGCATATTTTTCGCCATATACATCTCTTACAAAAACATAATCATCATATATTTTTGATGAACGATAACTTGGATGATGTGCATCACTACCAATAAAATGAATATAATGATGATCAAGCATCTCCAAGATAACTTCTCTAGCATGTGAACCATATTTTCCAAATACAGAACCTTTATTCATCTGCAATAAAGCCCCTTTTTGAATAATATTTTCAATAACATCCAAAGAAGATTGAACACAATCATATCTTTCAGGATGAGCAATAATTGGAATCAATTGATTTTCTAAAACCAAATCAACAGCTTCCATGATCATTTCTTCACTGACATCAAAGAAAAACTCCATTAATATATATGATGTCTTATTCATCCTGGTAATATCATCTTTATGTCTTAAAAAATTCTCACAAGAACTAAACAAATATTCCGTTCCTAAATACAAATCTATCGGTATTTTTTCTTGCTTAACAATATTTTGAAAATCCAAAAAAAGTCTCTTAATTTGATGATATGGATTTTCATAACCATATACATAAGCAAGATGCGGTGTCAAAACGATAGCATCCGTTCCATCTTCATAAGCCATTACTAATAAATCAAGAGCCATCTTTACACTTGATGCACCATCATCAACCATTGGTAAAATATGGCAATGAATATCTATCATTTCAACACCCCCATTTCATAGTATTCTTATTATATAAGAATTCAAAATAAAATACTAGTCTAAAAATCGATAGACATTTTTGCAGACTCTTCTTCTGTCAATTGAGTTAACTTTGTATTCATCACACGATAGACTCTTTGACACATATTTAATACACTTGGTCGATGCGTTGTCACAACACATGTCTTATGAGGGTGATTGATAATAATATTATTTAAGACGCGTCTTTCAGTTGTCACATCTAAAGCACTCGTTGCTTCATCCAACAATAGCACCGGTGCATCACATAAGATTGCACGTGCAATAGAAATACGTTGTGCCTGTCCTTCTGATAAGCCATGACCCCTTGCACCAATTTCGCTATAAATCCCTTCTGACAATCTTTTCACAAAATCATAGGCACAAGCCGTTTTTAATGCTTCGATCACTTCTTCATCCGTAGCATCTTCTTTGACCATTCTTAAGTTATCAGCAATGGTTCCAGAAAAAATCGTATTCCCTTGAGGAACATAAGCAAATAAATGTCTTGTAGATGCCCCTAAAACATATTCATTGTCTTGATAATCTTTTAACACAGCATCTCCATTTTGCGGTGCAATCAATCCTAAAAAAAGACGAATCATTGTTGTTTTTCCTTCACCACTAGGACCCACTAAAGCAACGATCTCACCCGGACGAGCATACATTGAAGAAGAAACCAAAACATTTTTATTTTCAACATAAGCAAAAAACACATCTCTTAATTCCAATGAAAAACCTTCTTCTCTAATACTTTCTAGATAATCAATAGTTTCTACATTTTCTTCTTCTTTAGGAAGATTGATGATTTCCATCAATCTTTTAGCCGAAATTGTTGATGCTACTGTTGAAGGAATAATGCCTACTAAAGAACTAAAGGCTGAAGACATACGCCCTGATTGTTGTAAAAACAAAGTCATTTCCCCATAATTAATAGCACCACTCCATAAACGGAATACCGCCCAACCATAATAAGAAAACTGAATAACCATACCAATCAAAGATAAAATCGTATTCGTCTTAATACTAAACATATTATAATCCAGATTCACAACTTTATATTTTTCTTGGTAACCCTTCAAACGTTTACTAAACAAAGACACCAAACTAAATGATTTAATCGAATCAATATTACTAAAAGTTTCTGTTTGAAAAGACATAAACTCACTATTCATTTCCTTAACTTTCTTATTATAATCACGCATTCTTGACATTAATACTTTAGAAGAAAGAAGCATGATCGGTGCATTGATCACCGTTAAAAACATCATTGTTGGATCATAATATAAAATCAATAACAATGTGGCTATAAAATTAAAAGTATTAATAATCAAAGTAGGTACCCATCCAATTGCACTACTCGCCACTGTTCCAACATCGCTACTAAAACGATTCAACAAATCACCACTATGATATCTAGATAAATCCAACCAATTCACTTGAATGATCTTATCAAAGATATCGGCCTGTATTTCATTTTGTATACGTATATTAATTTTCAAAGTAATATGTGACATAATCTGATTAAAAATCAGACTAAACAAAGACATCGAAATCATCAATATTGCCATATCAGCAGCACGATTGGTCTGTATTCCAGTCACAATATTAATTAATTCTTTACTAGCCACCGAACTAATTAAACTCATAATCGTTGAAAAAATACCTAATAACGTATAAAAAACAATCTCTTTCTTATAAGCTTTTCCATATGAGAACATCCATTTAAACTCTTCCCACATTTCCTTAATACTACCATCTTTAATTTTACTAATAATCATCTTTATTGATTCCATACATTTACTTCCCATCTAAACACAATTTTCAATATTATAACATTATTTTTTATATAATAAAACCCTGAAAATCCCCGTTTTTGGCAGTTAGCACCATGTTTCTTTTGTGCTTTTTTTGAAGAATTTAAATTCGG
>CAYSWW010000127.1:0-6421 GCA_964434915.1 uncultured Coprobacillus sp. | reverse complement strand
TATTATGAATCGTAATCCACGTTTTGGCAACTAGGAGGTCACTTCATATTATCTTATAAGTTCAATAAAACGAAAAAAGTTCATATTCTCTACGTTATAAGTATATCATATTCAATAACAAAAAACTATCAAAGAATGTATACTCAATAGAATGAAAAGTACCTTCTAATTGGAAGGCACTTTTATACTATCTTTTTACTTTATCTAATTTCCAAATATCTCTAACATATTCTTCAATCGTTCTATCTGAAGAGAAATATCCTGATTGAGCAATATTAACCAAACACATTTTTGTCCATTGTGTACGATCTTGATATAAACGTTCTATTTTTTCATGAGATTTCACATAAGATTCAAAATCAGCAAATAAGAAATATTCATCGTTTCTGTTCATTAATTCATTAAAAATCATTCTAAATTCTTCTCTTGATTCATGGAATGTTCCATCAACTAATGAATCAACCACACGTTTAATCTGTGGACTATTATTGTAATAATCCCAAGCATTATAATATCCATTTCTTAAATCATTAATTTCATTATCTTTTAAACCAAAGATAACAATATTGTCATCTCCGACACATTCAGCAATTTCAACATTTGCACCATCAAGAGTTCCTACTGTTACTGCTCCATTCATCATAAATTTCATATTACCTGTACCACTAGCTTCTTTACCAGCTGTAGAAATTTGTTCAGAAACATCAGCAGCAGGCATAATCTTTTCAGCAATTGTAACACCATAGTTTTCAATGAAAACAACTTTTAAATACTGATTTGTTTCAGGATCATTATTGACTTTATCAGCAACACTATTAATTAATTTAATAACTTTCTTTGCGAAATAGTATGCTGGTGCAGCTTTTGCACCAAAGATAAATGTTCTTGGATAAATTCTAAAGTTAGGATTTGCTTTCATTTCTTGATATAAGTAAATAATATGCATAATATTTAATAATTGACGTTTATATGCATGAAGTCTCTTTACTTGAATATCAAAAATACTATTTACATCTACTTCAATACCATTGTGTTCTAATATATAATCAGCCAATGCTTGTTTTCTTTGTTGTTTTACATTATAGAATTTTCCTTGAACAATTGAATCATCTACATAATCCATTAATTTTTCTAATTGTTCTGGATGTTTAATCCAATCATTTCCAATTGTCTCATTGATTAAAGTTGTCAATTCCGGATTAGAATATACAAGCCATCTTCTATGCGTAATACCGTTTGTCTTATTGTTAAATTTGTTAGGATATAAGAAATTGAAATCTTTCATTTCTTGTTCCTTTAAAATTTGTGTATGCAATCTTGCAACTCCATTTACACTAAAACTTCCAGCAATCGCAAGATGAGCCATGTGAACTTGCCCATCTTTAATAATCATAACTCTATTCAACAAATCATCATCACCATCTGATTGTTGTTTAACAAATCCGATAAATCTTCGATTGATTTCTTCAATAATTTGATAAACTCTAGGCAATAAAGATTGCATAGTAGAAACTGGCCATTTTTCCAATGCCTCTGATAAAATGGTATGATTCGTATAAGCACATGTATTCTTTGTGATATGCCAAGCTTCATCCCATTCCATTTCATATTCATCAATTAAAATACGCATTAATTCAGGAATAGCTAAAACAGGATGTGTATCATTTAATTGAATAACATTCTTTTCATGGAAATTGCTTAGTGAAGGATAAACTCTTAAATGTGCTTTAACAATTGAATGTAACCCTGCAGACACAAAGAAATATTGTTGTTTTAAACGTAAAGTACGTCCTGCTAAAGTTGAATCATCTGGATATAATGTTTGACAAATATCACTCACTTCTTGAGAATATTGTCTAAAATCCTTATTTGATGGAATATTATCACTTGGTTCCGCATGCCATAAACGTAACGTATTAGTAACAGTTGTATCATTTCCAACAACAGGCATATCATATGGTACAGCACGAACACATTCAGCATCAACATGATCCCATTTTCCTGTTTTTTCATTCCATACAACATGTCCCCAGAATTTAACATCAACAGCATGTTTGGATTTACGAACTTCCCACATATTTCCTAATTTTAACCATTGATCAGGAACTTCTACTTGATATCCATTTTCAATCTTTTGTTTAAATAAACCATATTCATAACGAATTGTATTTCCAAATGCAGGATATGATAATGAAGCTAAAGAATCCATAAAACATGCAGCTAATCTTCCTAAACCACCATTTCCTAAACCTGGATCAGATTCTAATTCTTCCAAAGCATGAATATTAATACCATAATCAGCTAATCCTTCTTTTGCGATTTCATAAATTCCTAAGTTCATCATATTATTGACTAATAAACGTCCAGTTAAGAACTCCATTGAAAAATAATGAACTTGTTTTTGATAATTTGTTTTTGTTGCCATTTTTGTCATAGCCCAATTCACTGAAGCATAATCTCTTACCATTGTTTCAAGGACCATGAATTTTTCTGTTATATGAGATTCTTCTACTGTTCTCCCATATGATTCAATTATTCTTTTAGAAAACTCATATTTAAATTCTTCTTTTGTTTTAAACATAAATTACCCCCTCGAATTGATTTTATTTTTTCTTCAACGCAAATATCATACTCGAAAATGGAGCAATGTCAACCAAAATTGAATTTTCTTTGTTTAAAACTGGTATTTTTTTAGATTTAATAGCTCGTTTATTCGTGAAATTACTTCCTGTGTAGTAATCTGTATCAGAATTGATAATTTCTTTATATGTTCCAGCAACTGGTACAGGTATACGATATCCTTTATGCGTATTTCCAATAAAATTCAAAACAATAACCAATGTATCTCCATCAGGTGCTATTCTTGTATAAGCAAAAACACTTTGACGATAATCATCAACAACTAGCCATTCAAATCCTTCAGGATAATAATCATATTGATATAGTGCTGGATGTTCTTTCACAATATGATTCAAATCACTAAAATAACGGTGGAAAGAATCATGTTGAGGATACTTTAATAATATCCATCCTAAAGCTTTCTTTTCATCCCATTCTTTATATTCTGCAAGTTCATTTCCCATAAAGTTCAATTTTTTACCAGGATGTGTCATCATATAAAGATATAAAGTCTTACATTGAGCAAATTTTTGATCATTATTCCCCCACATCTTATCAAGAATCGTTCCTTTGCTGTGAACGACTTCATCATGTGAGAAAGGTAAAATATAGTTTTCTCTATAAAAATACATCATTGAGAATGTCAATTTATTATGAACATCTGGATATTGCCGATAAACAGGATCTTTTTTAAAATATTCAAGCGTATCATTCATCCATCCTAAATCCCATTTATAATCAAATCCCAAACCACCAACAGTTGGTGACTTTGTCACATTAGGATAATCAGTTGAGTCTTCCGCAATCAACATGACACCAGGAAATAATCCATTCATATGTGAATTCATACGTTTCATAAACTCAATCGCACCATCATTAATGCCACGTTCCTTATTTCCTTTCCAATAAATCAAGTTGCTTACAGCATCAAAACGAATACCATCAATATGAAAATAACTTGCCCAAAAATGTACAGAAGACATTAAGAAACTCCGAACCTCTTCTCTACCTAAATCAAAATAACAACTATCCCATTCTGTATATCTTAAATTAATATCAGGATATTCATAAACAAAACCACCATCAAATTGATGTAACCCATGACTATCAGTCACAAAATGCGCTGGAACAAAGTCCATAATGACACCAATATTATTTTTATGACAAGCATTGATAAAGGCCATTAATTGTTTCGGATTCCCATAACGACTTGTTGCACTGAAATATCCTGTTGGTTGATAACCCCAAGACCCATCAAATGGGAACTCAGTCAAAGGCATTAATTCAATGTGTGAAAATCCATTTTCCACAACATAAGGAATGATTTGGTCAATCATTTCTTCATAACTATAAAACTCACCATCTTCTTCATCCGTGAAATCTTTCTTCATTTTCCAAGAACCAATATTAACTTCATAAATATTTAAAACTTTATCAAAGTTCTTTGTACGTTTATTTAACCATCTTTTATCCGCCCATCTAAAACCATCTAATTTATAGACTTTAGAAGCTGTCCCTGGTCGTAATTCACTAAAGAAAGCATAGGGATCAGCACGTTCAACCCATGAGCCTGATTGAGTTTCAATACGATATTTATAAATATCATATTGCTTAATCTCAGGAATAAACAACGTATAAATTCCACCATCAGTATATTTTTCCATATAATGCTTTTCGCCTTGCCATTTATTAAAATTCCCAACTACTTGTACACTTTTTGCATTTGGAGCATAAACAGTAAAGCGAACACCTTTTTGCCCATCTTGTTCTTCAAAATGAGCACCAAAAACCTTATAAATTTCTAAACAGTTTCCTTCATGAAAAAGCTGAATTAAAAAATTGTCCAATTGCGCCATAATCTAACTCCTTTCATATATTCTTATTATACATGAAACAAAATGAAAATGCATTAATAATCCAAAATGAAAAATGATTTCCAGAACAAAAGCATCAGAAGTATAGGAAAACTAGAGCGAGGAAAAGATATTGGATTTTTTAGGTCCTAAAGATACTTATATAAGGATAAAGTGCCGCAGATGTGGATATGAAGAAAATATACCAGACTGGGTATATGGAGAATTCAAGGGAGAAGATATAGCATCAAAAAAAGATGAAAAAGAGACGGTTGTTGCATGCCTCAAATATATCCAAGAAATGTTCAAAAAGAAATAGAATTTCATCCTTTTTTATAAATAAAAAAAAGATAGCCAACAGCAATAATTGCTTCTCGTTATCTTTTTCATTTCATCTTCTGACGAATCCAAATTCTTTATAGATAAAAAGGATATATTCTACTATTTGACAATCACTTCATTGATATTTTTAAGAATAATCGAATAACTTCCATCTTCCTCTTGACGCTTTTCTAAATAACTTCCAGAAAGATATTCTTCCACCGGCAAACGTATTTCAATCACCTCATCTAAAACCAACTTACAAACATCAATAGAAGGCATTGCTATAGTTTCAATATGATCTTTTTCATCAATTCCCATATCTTTCATCATAATTTCACTTTCCTCTTGAGCCTGATAATCACGTTCTAAAACTTTCTTCACAATCTCGATTGGTTTAACCGGTTGATTGTTTTCTAACTTATCTTGTATTTCTTGTTTCATCATCGGAATTGCTTTGCCATCATTAACATGATAAAGATCATCAACCTTTTTGATAACCTTTTTCATTGTTGTAAGTTTTTGTTTATCAGTTAATTTCTCTTCACCTTTAATCCATTGAGGATTTAAATAATAATCCGACTTTCCATCTATCATATATTTTTTTTCTATCAAAAATAATTGTTTCTGATCACAATTTACAATAATAGCCTCATCTACTGCCGCTCCCATCATAGGTAATACTTGTTGCTTCGTAATGCGGACGAGCCCTTCTTCAGCAACACTCATTGGAATACTACGATAATTCAATTTTAAAACAGCAATAAACCTTTCACCATTTTTATAACAATCAACAAATAAAACATTACAGTTAGGCATTTCTTCAATAACTGCTCCTAAAGTATATAATTTATCGGTTAATTCATGAGCTTGTCTCATGAATTCTTCATCGCTTTCAATCATCTTTTCACTTCGCAACATTATTTCATGTAAAGATCCCACTGTTAACTCTTTCATTGTTGGAGAATTAAGTGATTTTTCTACTTTCTTTCGATAATAATCAATAGATGTTTCATTTAAATCAACAAAGGTACTTGAATGAAAAATTTGTCGATGTTCAAAGTCTAACATATGCATTAATATTTTATTAATAATTATTGTATTCATTTTCCTTCACCCAAGCGAGATTATATCATATTTCTTCTCATATGATAAGTTTTACTTTATAATTGTCATTGAGGTGAAACTTTTATGAAAATTATTATTGCGCCAAGTAAAACAATGACATTTCATGATTACAGTTGGACAAGTACACCACTAATCTTTCCTGATCAAACTGCTTATTTACATTCAATATTAAAAGAATATAATGATGAAGATTTATGTCACCTGATGAAAATATCACCTAAACAAGCTCAAAAAGTCTATGACTATTTTCATCAACCCCAAACAAAACATCCTGCTTTAGCATTTTATCAAGGTACTGTCTTTAAAGAATTAGCCTTAGATCAATATCAAAATCATTTAGACTATTTAACAAAATACTTACGTATTTTATCTGCTTATTATGGTGTCCTACAATATAACACTGGCATTATGCCGTATCGTCTCGATATGACCATGAAACCAAATCATTTAAATCTTTATGAATACTGGTATACACCAATCTATCAATATTTTGAAAATGA
>CAYSWW010000126.1:0-6421 GCA_964434915.1 uncultured Coprobacillus sp. | reverse complement strand
AACTTTTCAAATAGGAGACTAAAGAAAGAATATGTAATTGATGATGTTAAAAAACATCTCAATTACATTTTTTGTATAATATTAAGTTTGATAAAAAGGTGGATTTGTCTTGAAACACTTTTTTTTGTCGATTATAATGTATATGTATATGGAGGTGCTATAATGAATAAGTTTTTTGGTCTTGTTTTGCCATATATAATGCTTATTTTTTTGGGATTGATGGTTTATGTTGATGTTGCCCACAAATTGGTGATAGAAAGTTTTGTTATAGGGATTTTATCAGGAATATGGTTTATGTGTTTGCAAAGAACTCAGGGAACAGTTTTGATGAGAACTCTCATCATTTTAAGTATTGTTTTGTATATAATAGGAGCAGCTTTAGGAATGACAGGAATTGAGACAGAAGTATTACCTGATTTGATACCTGCATTTGTTTATTTGGCTGCGATGGAATGTATTGGATTTATCGAAGTAAGTCTTCACAAACCTCATTTATCTATGACATATGCTTATTCTTATAAGAATAGAAAAAGAAGATATTTTTAATTGGGTTTCATTCTTTGAATGAGCCCTTTTTATTTATGATCTTAATATATAAATGATAGCGATTTCATTTTATAAGTATAGTCTAAAAAATTATTTTGGTACAAATTTCCAGAAGTTATATGAATGCACTATCAAAAAGCGACACTTTTTTCCAAACAAATTCAATCTTCTTTTAAATTTTTGATGAAGAAGATAAAATGGCATCATAAGAGAGAGGAGAGATTGAAAATGGGTGAGATGCTCACTGAAAAGCTATTGGTAGTTGCGTCTAAAATTTCTGGACAAAGACACATGACAGCAATTAAAAATGCATTTACGGCAATGCTACCAATCATTATTACAGGTGCTTTTTGTACTTTAGCTACTAACGTTGTATGTTCTACAACAACAACTGGTATTTCATTAGCAAAATTACCAGGAATGGCATGGTTAGAAAATTTAACTGATATGTTTACTGCTGCTAACAATGCCACATTAAATTTCTTGACAATTGGGGTCGTTGTTTTAATTGCAATTGAATTAGGAAAACAATTGAATCATAAGGAAATTATTGTACCTGCAATTGCCTTATCTTCATATGTCGCTTTATGTGAATGTGCTACAACTATTACTGTAGAAGGAATTGCTGATCCTGTTAGTGTATCAAATGTATGGCCTAGAGAATTTACAAATGCACAAGGCTTATTTTTAGGAATGATTACAGCTATTGTAGCAACTGAAATTTATTGTCGTTTATCTAATTCAGGAAAATTACAAATTAAAATGCCTGATACAGTTCCAACAAATGTTGCTCAATCATTTAATGTATTATTCCCAGGGGTTATAACAATTATATTGATTTCTGGATTTGGTTTATTATTTAAATCAATTTTTGGTATAACATTGTATAATGCAATCAGTACATTGATTCAAGCACCATTAAGAGGTGTATTGACAGGTTTACCTGGATATTTATTGATCTTTGGTTTATCTTGTGTATTCTGGGTTATCGGTATTCATGGTACACAGGTGTTGAAACCTATTTATCAAGCAACAATGCTAGAAGCTATTTTAGCAAATACTGATGCAGTTAGTAATGGTCAAACACCAGAATATATTTTAAATGAAACGTTCATTTCATGTTTTACAACAATGAGTGGAGCCGGTATTACAATTGGTTTAATTATTGCAATATTAATTGCTTCTAAACGTGATGATTATAAAGCGATTGCAAAATTATCTATTGCACCAGGTTTATTTAACATTAATGAAACAATGACATTTGGTTTACCAATCGTATTGAACCCAATGTTCATGATTCCATTTATTTTAACACCAATTTTAACAGCAACATTTGCTTATTTTATGACGGTAATTGGATTCTGTGGTGTTATGGTTTACTCAGTTCCTTGGACAACTCCACCACTTTTGATTGCATGGCTTGGAACAGGAGGAAATTTAGGTGCGGTTGTAACACAAGCAATCTGTATAGTGATTTCAGTAGTTGTTTATTTACCGTTCGTACTTGTAACAAACAAACAAATTCAACAATAAAAGGAGAAATATATGGCAAAAAGAGTGAAAAAAGATGATGGTTTAACATTAAGACAAAAAAATATTTTGAAAATGAGAAAACAATTAAATACACCAGATCCAAATGCTATAAGACCTTTTGGAAAGTATAAAGTGATAACATATGTGTTTAATATACTTTTCCCTCCCTATGCTCTTTATAGAATTTGGAAAAAAGGTTCACCTTTTTGCATAACTGAACAAGTTGGGCAAACAATGGTATGTGTTATATATATGTTTGCACTGATTTCACAAGCAATTTAAGGCCTTTATAGGCCTTTTTTAAATAAGGTTATTTCTTTCTTTTCATAATTTTGGTATATTGGAATTATGAGGTGATTCAAATGCTAATTGACAAGATTAATGAATTAAAAGACTTGACTTTACAAGAACAGGCTGTTGTTGACTATATCAATAATCATCCTAAAGCAATTATAGAAATGAATATACAGCAATTAGCACAAGTCAGTTTTACATCATCATCAACAATCATTAGATTATGTAAAAAAATTGATTTGAAAGGTTATTCAGAATTACGTTTTATGTATGCTTTAGATTTTTCTGAAATGATGCAGCAAAGAAAAAAAGTAAAGAGGCAACCCTTTGAAAAAGATTCAACTATTGATGATATTATCGAAGTGATACCATTAATTTATTTTAAAACAATTAATTATACTAAAACAATGTTATCAAGAAATAAGATTATTAGAATCACAAATTTAATGAAACAAGCCAAAAGAATTGAAATATATGGCAATGGTGTCAATTATGATTTGGGAAAAATGATGGCTTTTCATTTTGAAGGTGTTCATAAAGATTGTTTTGTTTATAATGCCTCTCATTGGGAACATATTAAAGAATTAGAGCATGAAAAGATTCCCACTTTAGCTATTATTTTATCACATTACAGGAAAAAATCCAATGGCGGTCGATGCAGCAAAACGATTAAAAGAATGCCATGTTAAAACTGTTTCTATTTCATGTAATAGTGATAATACTTTAAAGAATCTTACTGATGAAAATATTCAAATTATTGAAAGTCAAAATGAATTAGAAATGAAGACGACAATGTTTACAATTGGCGTACAATATTTTTTAGATTTGTGTATTACATGCTTATTGGTGTATAATTATGATAAAGTAGAAAAAGTAATCGCAGATTTATCTGGAGAAAGAGAAAAATGGATGAAGGAGGAGAACAAATGACAAGACAATTTCCAGAAGGATTTTTATGGGGTGGTGCGACTGCTGCCAATCAATATGAAGGAGGATGGAATGAAGGTGACAAAGGAATAAGTGTTTCTGACTGTGCCAGACATCACCTAGATATTGATGTACAAGATTATAAAGCACATAACACTGTTACATCAAAAGATATTAAGGAAGCTTTAAAAGCTACAGATGATACTTTATATCCAAAACGTAAAGGAAGCGATGGATATCATCGTTATAAAGAGGATATTGCTTTATTTGCTCAAATGGGATTTAAAGTTTATCGTATGTCCATTGCATGGTCACGTATTTTCCCAAATGGTGATGATAAAGAACCTAATGAAGAAGGCTTAAAATACTATGATGATGTCTTTGATGAATTACATAAATATGGCATTGAACCATTGGTCACAATGTCCCATTATGAACCACCATTGAATATTGTTTTAAATTATGATGGCTGGGCATCAAGAGAAGTTGTAGACATGTTTGTAAAGTATGTAGAAGTCATCTGTGAAAGATATAAGGATAAAGTCAAATATTGGTTAACATTTAATGAAGTTGATTCAATGATCAGACATCCTTATACTACTGGAGGTTTGATTGAAGACAGATTCTCAGGTAGAAATTTCCAGGAAGTCATTTTCCAAGCAATGCATCATCAATTTGTAGCAAGTGCATTGGCAACAAAAATCTGTCATGAAAAGATTCCAGGATCAAAAGTTGGATGTATGTTAACAAAACTAACATATTATCCATATACTTGTAAACCTGAAGATGTATTACAGGCACAACAGGACATGCGTAGTACATACTGTTACAGTGATACTCAAGTCTTTGGAGAATATCCAGCATATTTATTAGCAAAATTTAAGAATGAAGGGATTCATATTCAAATGAAAGAAGGCGATTTGGATATTATGAAGAAATATCCAGTAGACTTTGTTTCATTTAGTTATTATTCTAGCAGTTGTGTAGCAAAAGATGATAAAGGTTTAAAAAAGACAGCGGCTAATACGAATGTTGCAATTAAGAATCCATATATTCCTTCATCTGATTGGGGATGGCAAATTGATCCAATTGGATTAAGAGTTTCATTGGTAGATTTATATGATCGTTATAGAAAACCATTATTTATTGTTGAAAATGGTTTAGGAGCAAAAGACGAATTGATTAATGGTACTGTAGATGATCAATATCGTATTGATTATTTCGATGCTCATTTTAGAGAAATGTTAAATGCGATTGAGATAGATGGTGTTGATTTAATGGGATATACATCATGGGGATGTATAGATTTAGTAAGCGAATCAACGAAACAAATGAGCAAACGATATGGATTTATATATGTTGATGCTGATGATTATGGTCAAGGAACTTATCAGCGTTATAAAAAGAAATCATTTGATTGGTATAAACATGTGATTGAAACAAATGGAGCTTGTTTATTTGAAGAAGAAGAGTCATAATTTTTTATGACTCTTTTGATGTGGAGGAGGCAGAATGTATGGATATTATGGTTGTTGTGAATCAGATGATTCAATTGTTTTTGATTATGGGGTTAGGTTACTTCATGATGAAGAAAAAGATACTTAATTATGAGGTTAATAAAAAGTTAAATTATATTATTTTATCAATTACAACACCTTGTTTAATTATTTCTTCTGTTTGTGGGGAAAATGATGCTTCTAAGGATGTTGTATTGTATGTATTATTGGTTGCTATAGTGGTTTATTTGTTGTTACCGGTCTTGAGTTTTTTATTGGTAAAAATCATGCGTATAAAAAAGTCACAACAAGGCTTATTTATGTTTATGACTATTTTTTCTAATACTGGGTTTATGGGATTTCCGGTTATGAAGTCTATTTTTGGAAATACAGCTGTTTTTTATACTGCAATTTTTAATATGCTTTTTAACTTAGAAGTATATACTTTAGGTGTTGTTCTCATGAACTATGGAAAAAAAGATAAAGTCAAACTAAATCTTAAAAATCTTTTGTCACCAGGTGTTGTGACTTCAATTTTGGCGATGATCATATATTTCTTAGAAATTCCTTTTCCAACAGTTTTATTAAGTTCATGTGAAAGTGTCGGAAATATGACAACACCTCTAGCAATGATATTAATAGGAGCTTCACTTGCGAATATCCGTTTAAAGGATATTTTCAATGATTTTATAGTTTATCCATATACTTTGATTAAGCAAATCTTAATTCCAATCATTGCTTTTCCGATTATTTGTTATTTTATTAAAGATTTTTTAATTCAAGGAGTTACACTTTTAAATATTGCTATGCCGGTTGGTAATAGCGCGGTTTTATTTGCAACGGAATATGATGGTGATGTACCTTTAGCTGCAAAGACAGTCTTTTTAACAACATTATTCTCTGTTTTATCAATACCTCTTATTGTAAGTTTATTATCTTTTTAAAATAAAGTAGAGTGATAAAAAGTGAGAAGATATTTGCAATGTCGTTAATTTAAAATGATAAAAAGATATGGTTAGTGCTTGACCATATCCTTTTCGTGCTTGAAAACACTAAAAAATCGTATAAACATTCTTTGATTTTTGATGATTTTTTAAAATTTAGTTTATAATTTATATAGATAAGGTGTTCTAATCTACTCTTACGATTTGATGCGGAGAAATCTTTTTTTATGTTTGGATTTCTTTTTCCATCAACCCTAAACTTAAGTGGGTTTGGCCCCTATCTTGTATAGAAACCATATCTAACGCAGAACCCACTATGTCCACAAGGACATTTTAAAGAAAATAGATTCATACATTGAATCAATGAATCATAGGTATGTTGATATTTATGATTGAAAATTTTAAAAAAAAGAGTTATCATGATATCGTTCTATGAACAAAGGATAAAGGCAAACATTGGCGTGTGATGACTTTATCCTTTTCCTTTAAATTTATATTATATAGCTGTTTTTATTAATTTGAATGAATTTATCACTTTTTGAACTAAAAAATTGGCGGTTCAACAATATCATCTCAAATCTTGTTTTTTATTACCCAGAAGTAAAACTTCCCCGTCCTTAGCATTAATGATTGTTTCCTTTTTGCACTTCGGGCAGTAGAGAGGGAAGTTTCTTAATTCCG
>CAYSWW010000125.1:0-6427 GCA_964434915.1 uncultured Coprobacillus sp. | reverse complement strand
GTACCTTAACTTAATCCTTAAAATCTCATAATACCATTTAACTTAATGACATTGATTTTTTAGTTCCTATATTTTGAATAAACAACTTTACCATCTTTAATGGTTTTTAAAACTTGAATATCTTTTAAATGATGTAAATCAACCATTAAAGGATTATCACTTAATATAACCATATCGGCTTTCTTTCCAACAGTAAGAGTCCCTTTTTCATTTTCTTCAAAATATTGATAAGTGGCATTAATGGTAACAGCTTTAAGCGCTTCTAAAACAGTAATACATTCATCCTTTCCTAAAATTTCTTTGTTTTTCTTTTCTCTCGTTGTAGCAATTTGAATAGTTTCTAACATGTTTGGTTCAATGACAGGAGCGTCTTGATGCAATGTAAATAAGAGATGATGTTTCAATGCTGTATGAAGAGGACTTAATGTTTGTGCTCTCTGTTTACCCATATTTTGTTGATGAATATCTCCAAAATAATAGATATGTGCTACAAAAAATGATGGAATCATATGAAGGTCTTTAACCTGTTGCATTTGTGATTCTCTCATCATTTGTGCATGAATGATTACAGGTCTAATATCTTTGTTTACGTACGAGTTGATATTGTTCAATATAATGTTGGATAGCTTGATCGCCATTACAATGAGCAAGGACTTGTTTATTTTCATTAATTGCTTGGATAAGGTTTTCTTTAATTTGTTGATCAGTTAATGTTGGATAACCATATGTTCCATCTGTATAAGGATTAATAGTCCAGGCAGTTTTGTTTTGTAGTGAGCCGTCTAAAAACATTTTATACCCACCTATTTGAAAATGATTATATTTTTGATTTTGAAATGCATTCATAAATTCCTTTGCTTCAAATCCAGGATAAGCAACAACATCTAGAAAAAAAGTTTTGAATCAATTAATACTTGATAAATATCTTTCAATTCATCACCAACCATACCATCTTGTATTGTTGTTATGCCATAACTAGCATATTTCATTTGTGCTTGATAATAAGCTTTTTTTAACTCTTCAATAGAAGCCATTGGTGCTTTTTGAACATAAAACGTATAAGCATTTTCTTCTAAAAAACCTTTTTGAAAATATATTTTTCCACCTTTTGGATTCTTTGTGAAGGAATCAATATGAAAGTATTGAAGAGCAGCACTATTCATTACCCCACAATGTCCTGTATAGTGTTGAATCATAATTGGTATTTCTGTAGATATCTCATCTAATTCTTGCTTTGTAATATGTCTTTTTTCATCTAATTGTTTTTCATTATATCCTTTACATATAATAAAGTCTTGATGTTCTTTCATATAATTCTTAATCTTTGTTTGAATCTCTATAATAGAATGACATTCATCCAATGCAACCTGTAATAATCCCATTGCATAACCACTTAAATGTCCATGTGAATCAATAAATGACGGCATTAATGTACAACCCTTTAAATCAACAATATTCATTTCTTCATCATATAATTCTTTATAATTTCCAACACCGATAATTAAACCATTTTCCTCAACCAATGCCGCTACTTGATTATCATCAAGTGTTATTATTTGACCATTTGTATAAATTGTTTTCATAATAACCTCCACAATTTTATATATTATGGTCTAATAAAAATAAAACATAATTATATCTATTCAACTTTCATTTTAATAACAGCTGTTCGTCCATAAACCAATGGTTTTACATGTAGAAAGAAAATAATTCCCGATACTGGTGCTACAATGTTCTCAATTACTGACGCATTATAGCAATCTAATATTTTGGCCAATAAAGTGCCTTTTTCTACATAGTCCTCTACTTCAACATATCTTTTAAGGATACCAGCTCTTTGACATTTCAAAGAAATCATTTGTTCTTCATGAATGACTTCTGTAATATAACCTCCAGGAATAGTACATTTTAAAATTCCTTGATGATACATAAACCTTAAAATGCTATTCATTCCCTCATTTACACTTTTTTCCTCAATCACATCTGTTTCTTTGGTATACAATGAATATGCTTTAGTATTCCATGTCTGCCAATTATAATTCAATGTTGTCGTATCATATGGTCTTGGATTTCTAACAACAATATAAGGCAATCCAAAGAGTTTTGCTGTTTCTATATCTTCTAAGCCAGTTTTCATTATTCTAATATGTGGTGCAAAATTACCAGGAATATAAAAACTCGTTAATTGAATTCCCAATGGAAAATCTTTAATTTCTTGAAAAACACTTTCAGCAATTCTTTGTGTTGTTTCTCCTTCATTATAACCTGGAAACATACGATTGATATCAGTATCATCTTGTGGCCAAAAACGATGATTCGTATTAATACCATAATGATTAATCGATGGAATAACTAAAATACTATATTTTGAATCAATATATCCTTTTTCTTCAAATTTTGTTAATTTCTGTATAAGTTTTGCACATAAATAAAGTTGTTGAACTTCATTTCCACGCATTGACCCAACAATACAAATAGAGGGTTTTCCTTGCCCAAATTGATATCCACTTATTCTTAAATTATCACGATACAATGATTTTAATTCATAAATAATTTTCTTTTTCATTATAATTCTAAAATCCTTCCAATTAACGATCCTTCATTGACCAAAGGATACTCTCTTAAAGTAAATAATAGACCATGACAAGGACTGTATATCTTATCTAACATTTCTCCTGTTAAAGGGTTAACAATTTGGCCAATAAGCGTTCCTGATTCTACCATATGATCATGACTAATATCTGGTAAAAATAAACCAGCATACTTAGCATTTAAAAAATGGACTTTTTGATCAATTGAAATAATGGGTGTTTTTACATCTGGAACTTCTTTTGATAGTAAACCCAATTTTTTCATCGTATTTAATAGACCATCTATCAATTGATATACATAACTCTCTGTGATTCTTAATCCTACTCCCATTTCGACAACCAAAGTAGGTATTCCAATATCATTTAACGAATAAGCTAATGTAGATTCTAAAACCGTTGAAGCACTATGCACCCATATATAATCTACATTCATATTTTTTGCAATCTCTATAAGATTTTCTGATTGCAAAGCATTAATTCTAATTTGCGGAATTTCTCTTAAGTAAACATTGCTTGCATGAATATCTACAACTAAATCTGCACCTTTTAAATCTTCTACAATATCATAAGCAAATGATTCTACCAGTGACCCATTTGGATCACCTGGAAAAACACGATTCATGTCTAAATCAAAAAAAGGTACCTTACGATTCAATGAGTCCATTCCTAATGGATTCATTGAAGGATATATATCTACAATTCCATTTAAATCATCACGCTCTTTTAAAACTTCCTGTAATTTATAACAAATAAACTGCCCCTCTAATTCATCTCCATGTGTTCCTGTCACAATACATATTCTTTTTGAAGATATTCCTTTTTGAATACGATTTTTCTTTATTTCATATTTTTCATCAACTGGTAACATTGCTTCAGTAACATTTTTGATCATAAATATTCTCCTACACGTATTTGAATATTTTGTTTTTGTTCCTTAGATACACCATAAAAAATTCCTTTATTAATTAATGTATCTTTGGCATCTCTTCCCCTGGCAAAAACAATATAACGATCATCGACAAGAACATGATTAGTTGGATCTAGTCCATACCAATATCCATTTGAATAAAGCTCTATCCAAGCATGTGTGAATTCTTCTCCCTCTAATAATCCACTGACATATCTACATGGGATTTTAAAATAGCGTAAAATGGTTAACATAATATGACAATAATCTTGGCAAACACCTTTTTTTAAAGCATATGATTCTGCTGCAGATGTATGAACATGTGTTACTCCTTTTTGATAAGTCATAACGTCATAAATAACATCCATTATTTTTAATCCTTTATGATAATTTGTATCAGTTTCTTGAAATAATGGTGTAATTTTTTCTATCAAATCAGACATATTTTCATTATATTTAGTATAATGACTATATAATGAATAAACATTTAATAAATGATAACTAGTATCATATTTTTGCCAATCAATAATGGCTTTTCCTTGAACGTTTACTTTTAAAGAATAATGCGAATTTTCTTTATAACCATAAATAAATTTATTTTGAAAGGCATCTTGACTAACTGAATGATAATCACTATCTATATAGACTCTTAAATTTTCAATCGTTTGCCTTGCTTCCGTTTTAGGTAAACATTTTAAAGTGAAATAATGATGATTGACTGATTCTTGAAACTCAGTCTCAAAACTATAATAAAAATTTAAAACTTTCATTAATCTATAAGACTTTCTACTAAATAAATAGCTTGATCATAATCTAAACAATCATCTTTAATTATTTCCTTCAAACGAATATATTTTTCAATATCATAAGCAACTCTTGCTCTTTTCATTCGATCATCCAATAAAGCAAACGCTTTTTTAATCTCGGACTTTTCTTTTCTCAATCTTAAATATAAATCTAATCTTTCTATTCTTCTTCCTAATTTAACAACAGTTTTAACCTCATATTTATCAACAATATCACTTAAACATGCCCAAAAAGCTAATATATAATCAACAACTGTTTGTAATTCAAGCATAAAAGAATCAAAATCTTTAATACTTTTTAAATTATTTAAAGCTACTTCTAAATAAGTAATTGTTTCAGTACCAATTTCATTTCTTAATAAAATACAATTATCATAAGCTCTATATAAATTAGATATAATAGAATTAGAGTCAGTTTCATCTAAAATATATCTTTCAATAAAATCTCTTTGATTTTTATAAATATTAGGAATCTGAAAACGTTCACAATAAGTGATATAAAAATTGGGATCATCGATCATCATATCATAACCTCTAAAAAAAGTTTTAATAGTTGTATAAACACGTTCACTATATCTCCCTAACCATATTAAATTATTTAATCTATCGACTGCGATAATATCCATGTATCTTTAAACCCTCCCCCTTGTGAAGAATTAACTATAAAACTATCTGGATTACGGCTAAATCTTGTTAAACCACTTTTCCATACTTTTGTCTTTTCTCCACTTAAAACAAAAGCTCTTAAATCTGCTTTCCTTTCGACGATTTGTTTTCCCTCTTGGATAGGTAAATCTTTAAAATTAATCACTTCTTGTGCAATAAAACGTCTTGGTTCTTTTAGCATTAATTCAATAAAATCTTCTTTTTCTTTCTTATTTAAAGAATTACCAAAAACAACACCATAACCACCCGCTTCAGCAACATCTTTTAAAACCAAATCATCAAAATGTTTTAAAACATACTGTCGATCTTCTTCATAATATGGCAAATAAGTTAGTGCATTATTTAATATTGGCTTTTCGTGTAGATAATATTCAATCATTTTAGGAACAAAATAATATATGCCTTTATCATCCGCAACACCATTACCAGGTGCATTCATAATAGCAACATGATTTTTTTTGTAGACTTCCATTAAATGGGGAATACCAATTAATGATTCCTCCAAAAAAGTCATCGGATCTAAATATTCATCAGAAATACGTCGGTATACTGTTCCAACTTTTTCTAAATGACCATCATAATTTTTAAAATATAAATAATCTTCTTTTACAACCAAATCATCAGGTCCAACTAGTTGAGCATCTGTTTTTTCTGCTAAATAAGAATGTTCAAAATAAGCAGCATTATATCTTCCCGGTGTAAAAACAACATTAATTCCTCCAGTATTAACATAATCCATTGTTTCTTTTAAAAGTTTTGCGTAATTACGATTATCCTCAATATGATGTTTTAAAAAAGTTTGTGGACTCGCTTTTCTACATAAATCTCTAGCAATCATTGGATAACTAGCACCACTTGGTACCCTTAGATTGTCTTCAAGAACATACCATTTACCATCTTTACCTTCTACTAAATCAATTCCAGAAATATGACTATGAATTTTTTTTGATGGAATAAGTCCTTCACAATCAACCAAATATCCCGATGAAGAATAGATAAATTCTTCCGGAATAATGCCATCCTTCACTATTTTCTTTTCCGTATATATATCTAATAAAAATGCATTTAAAGCATCGACACGCTGAATAAGACCTTTATTAAGGTATTCAAAATCCTCTTTTGATATAATACGTGGTATACAATCAAAAGGGAATAATTGTTCTTTAAACACATTATTTTTATAAATACCAAATTTTACTCCATATCTCGATAATAATGAATTGATTTTCCCAGAATGCTTCATCAAATCATCCATTAAAATTTCCCTCCTAATACTTTCATATTAATATAAAAAATTATTTATGTCAATAATTTTTTGTTATCACAATAATAATCATTCTTTTAAATAACACTTGAAAACAGATCAATTATAACCAAATAAATTGATTGTTTTTATCATCTTCATGGGGAGGATAAGTATCTTGATGAAACATATCTACAACTCATTTCCTTTAAAC
>CAYSWW010000124.1:0-6614 GCA_964434915.1 uncultured Coprobacillus sp. | reverse complement strand
ATAATGCAAATCATAACCCATTAATAATTTTAATAAAGTCGATTTCCCACTCCCAGTACTTCCTTTTATAAACAAGTGATGATCAATAGTCAAATCAATATGCTCAAATACAGGTAACTGATATCCATAGGCATAACTGACATGATCAAAAGTTAAAGATGTGACTTTTTGATGTAGACTTTCTTTTAAAGGATTTTCTTCTTTTTCAAAAAGTTTATATTTTTCATAAATCAAAGTCATTTGTTTATAATCAGCAGCTAATGAAACAATATTCAATAATGGGGTCAGACAATATGACACAAGCATATAGAACATCATCAGTTGGCCTATGGTCAATTGATGATGCTGAAAAAGTGAAAAACCTAATATCATCACAATAACGTAAAAAACAACCACAATATATTGAATCATTGCTTGCATTTGATTCATAAAATGAGCTTCATTTTCTTGGGGCAAAGCTTTATCTAAAAACAATAAATAACTTCTCTCTTTTTGTTTTTGAAGTAAAGAAAAAGTTCTAATGAGGAATTGATTTTCAATCAATTCTAAAAGATGATATTGATAAGTCAAAGACCCTTCTAAATAAGTTTTATGTAATGTCTGTAAAGTTTTTAAGCGTGAAAAACTCAAAACCCCAATCACAAGAAATAAAACAAGAATCACTAAGGTTAAAATAGGTTGAATGATAAACATTCCAATCGTAAAGATAATCAAAGAAAGCACATCTAAAAACAATCTTTCAAAACAAGTTATTGTACGTTCACTCAAATCAAACAAACTTAATAACTGACTTTGAATATATCCCTTTTCCTGATCAAAAAACGATAAAGATAATGTCAGCATATTCATCGATGAACGAAAAACATATTCCTCATCCAAAGATTTCTGAAAAGCAATGATTTCTCTATTTTTCTTTCTTTCAATATAAATTTTTAAACCCTCAGTTAAACCATAAGTCAAACATAAAACAATCATATAAAACAATTGTGTTTCTTGATGCATATCATCAATAAGAAAACGAAAAAAATAACTACTCAGATAACCAAACAAAGAAATCCAAATCCCCTTAACAAGAAAAGAAATCATTTGTTTTTGATATGAAAAAAAGAGATTCTTTAAAAATTGAAAATAAGATTGATATGTTAATGAGGGGACCCTTCCAACATGGGTAATCACAATAACACTTTGCCCATAATGAGCCATCATTTCTTCTTGATAAAGCGTAATTAAGCCTCTAGATGGATCACCAATAATATATTCATCCTCTTTCATTTCATACAGAACAACAAAATGTCCTATTCCATCATAAACCATATAAAGAATACAAGGACAATCAACATGTTCATGAAGATCTTCAATCGAAGCTTGATAAGCCTTTGCCTCAATCTGATAATGTTTCAAACACTCAATCATCCCTTTTATCGTGATGCCATTTTGATTCATTCTTGCCTTTTTCTTAATTGTTTTTATTTCTTCTTTAAAACCATGAAACTGTAAAATCATCAAAATGCAAAAAGCACCACAAGCTTTTTCTTCATCTTGTAATTCTATTGGATATTTGTGCATATAAAAACCTCCTTACTTCTATATACAAGAAAATAAGAAGGTTTTTCTTTTTTTAGTCCAAAGTTTTCAAAATATTTTTTAATTTTCCAATATATTCATCAATATGTTCTTTTTGAATAATCAAAGGTGGCAACATTCTCACAACATCTGTTCCCGCCGTTACAACAATAACTCCTTCATCCAACAACGCTTTAACCACCGGTTTGACATCTTGATATAATACCAAACCCTGCATTAAGCCAAGACCACGACGTTCCTTAACAATTTCAAATTCTTCAACAATTTCATCTAATTTCTCTGTCAAATAACATGATACCTCTTGAACATGATCAAGAATCTTTTCATTTTCAAGAATATCAAAAACACTCTTCACAGCCATACAAGCTAAAGAATTACCACCATAAGTGCTCCCATGATCACCAGGTTCCATTGCCTCAGCAAATTTTTTATTTGCGACAAAAGCCCCAACTGGTACTCCGGCTCCAAGCCCCTTAGCTAAACAAACAATATCAGGCATTATACCATATTGGAAGTAAGTCATTATCGTTCCAGTACGTCCCATTCCACATTGCACTTCATCCAATATCAAACAAATATCATGTTCATCACACAATGTTCTTAAACCTTGCATAAAATCTTGATGACATAAATGCAGTCCACCTTCACCTTGCAATGGTTCCACAATAATAGCAGCCGTTTTGTCGTTAATTAAAGCTTTCACACTATCTAAATCATTTAAATCAGCATAGTGAACACCTTCAATTAAAGGGCCAAAAGCCTCTTGATAATGTGGATTTCCCGTCAACTTGACTGAACCTGTTGAACGTCCATGGAATGAATGATGAAAAGAAATAATTTCACTATCCGCTTTACCATGTTTTAAATAATAATACTTTCTTGCTAGTTTTAAAGCTCCTTCAGTTGCTTCAGTTCCTGAATTACAAAAGAAAACACCTTCTAACTGGGTTGCCTTTTTCACAGCTTCAGCTGCTTCAATCGCGACTGGTGTATAAAAATAATTCGATACGTGAATCAGTGTTTCTAATTGTTTTTCCAAAGCTTCTACATACGGACCATAACAATGTCCAAATGAATTTACCCCGATTCCTGAATAAAAATCTAAATATTTTTTCCTATTTGTATCATAAAGATAAACGCCTTCACCTTTTTCTAAAACAATATCATATCGTCCATAAGCTCTTAAAAAAGCTTTTTCACCTCTTTGATACGCATCCATCATAAAACATCCCCCTTTAAAATAATTTGATAATACAAATCAACAGCCTTTTCTAAAACTTTTTCATCAAAATTAAATGTTTCTGTATGTAAACCACTATGATAACGCAAAGACTTTGTCCCAACAAAAAAGAATAATCCAGGAATCGCTTTTTGATAATATGCAAAATCTTCCGCCAACATCAATGGTTCCTCTAACTCTATATAATCAGCTTTGACCAATGTCTTAAAACGCTGATATAAACCCCAATGATTAATCACCGGTGGATACATTGGCGGACAACTAAAATCAATCTCACAACCATATGTTTGCATCAATCCCTGATGAATCAAATCCATATGCTGTGTCATCTTTTCAAATAAAGCTTCATCATAACAACGTAAAGTTCCATTCAAAACAGTATCACCAGCCACACTATTACGTGCAGTTCCGCCCGTTATTTTTCCAATATTTAAAACAACAGGAGAAAATGGCGATGTTTGCCGTGACACTAAAGTTTGATATTGTTGAAGAGCATGCGCCGCAATCACAATACTATCAATTCCTTCATGTGGCAATCCAGCATGCGCACTTTTACCCTTAATTACTACATCAATTTCACCGCACATAGCCATTAATGGTCCAGCCTTACAAGCAATATGTCCTTCTTCAATCAACGGCATCAAATGCATACCATAAATAGCCTCAACATGATACTGTTCAAAAATACCACTCGCAACAATATTCTTAGCAGCCCCCGGTGACTCTTCAGCCGGTTGAAAAATCAATAAAATATTCATTGACATTCTTGGTGCTTCCTTTAAACGCTTCGCTAAGCCTAATAAAGCACTCATATGACCATCATGTCCACATGCATGCATATAACCTGGATTCTTTGAACAATAATCCACCTGATTCTCTTCATGAATTGCCAAAGCATCAATATCACTTCGAAAAGCAACTGTTGTCGGTTGTTGATAATCAATATAAACATAAGTTCCTGTTTCTAAAATTGCATGCCACTGATACCCCATTTTTTCTAATTCACGACGAAGATAAGCTGCGGTTTGATATTCATGTAATCCTAACTCTGGAATTTGATGGAGTTCCCTACGCCATCTTATTAAATCATCCATATTCTCACCTATATTTTTCTTAAATCATCTACGAGCTGTGTCTTTTCCTGTGTCTCATCACTTTTTTGTTCTTTTATCACACGTGCAGGATTCCCTGCAACAACTGCCCCAGCCGGTACATCATGTAAAACAATACTACCGGCCCCAACAACTGCACCTTTACCAATGTGCACACCTTCAACAACCACCGCATTAGCACCAATGAGAACATCATCTTCTAAAACCACGGGTTTTGCACTTGGGGGTTCAATAACTCCAGCCAACACAGCACCAGCACCTACATGACAATGTTTTCCTACTTCAGCACGACCACCTAAAACAGCCCCCATATCGATCATTGTTCCCTCACCAATCTTAGCACCAATATTAATGATTGCTCCCATCATAATGACAGCCTGATCACCAATTTTAACATGATCTCTAATAATAGCTCCGGGTTCAATACGGGCATTTATATGCTGAATATTTAACATGGGAATGGCACTATTACGCGCCTGCTGATCAATATAATAATCCGTAATTTTATCCTTATTTGTTTCTAAATATGCTTCTATCTCCTCAAGATTCCCAATCAAAAGACGACTTTCCATAGTCCCAAACACTTGAAAGGCATCGCTTTGAGGTAAATCACGACCATTCACATAAACCTTTACTGGTGTTTGTTTCTTTGCTTCTTTAATATATTGAATAATTTCTTCTGCTGTATTATACATTAATAAAATTCCTCCTCATCTATTATTCCTTCAAAAACCGTTCTTGCCGGTCCTTTCATCATAATATGACCATCCACATAACGAATATCCAATACTCCTCCTAAGAGCTCAACTTGAACATGACTATCACATAATCCATTTAAATAACTCGCATACATGACCGCACAGGCACCAGTTCCACAAGCCATCGTTTCACCACTTCCCCGTTCCCATACACGCATTTTTAAATACTGACGATTGATTACTTCAACAAATTCAGTATTAACTGATTCAGGGAACAAAGGATGTTTTTCAAATAATGGACCAATCGCTTGAATGTCAAAATCAAGATAATCAACATACATCACAACATGCGGATTGCCCATTGAGACTGCTGTTAAATAATACGTCTTCCCGGCCACCTCAATTGGTTCATTAATCATTTGTGTTTTTTCAAAAAGACAAGGAATATCTTGGGTAAGAATAATTGGTTTACCCATATCTACAGTTACTTCTTGAACTTGACCATCAACAACATCTAGCCAAACTCTTTTCATCCCAGCTAAGGTTTCAATTTTCAAATCTGTTTTTGATGTCAATTGGTAATCATAAACAAATTTCGCAAAGCAACGAATCCCATTGCCACACATTTTCCCTTCACTCCCATCACGATTAAACATACGCATACGAAAATCATAAAGTTCTGATGGTAAAATGACAATCAAACCATCACTTCCAATACCAAAATGACGATTACTGATATGAGAAATAAAATTTGGTTCAACACATACCTTTTGATGGATACCATCAATATATATATAATCATTACCCAAACCTTCCATTTTTGTAAACTTTAACATAGTCCCACCTCATCTATAATTGTTATATTAACATTTTTCCTTTTTTATGAAAAGACTTTTCTCCTATTTGCATATATTAGTAAAGGTGATTTCATGAAATATATGTTCAAAAAAATAAATCAAACACTTTGTATCTTCCTGATCATTCTCATACTCTTAATTATTCATTATCATATCTAATTTTTCTTTGCTTGCAAAAAAGCTTCTATGACAAAAACAACTACTACTGCTATTATCACATACCAAATAGTCTCATTTTTACGATCAAAAAGTAAAGAAATGACAAAATCTTTTAAAACGCCAACAAATCTAACAAGTCAATCGTCGCAGTATTCCCATTGACTCTCTCAACATTTACAGTCACTGCCCCAAGCATAGTGACTGTTCAATTCATCTCATTTCCAAATTGCTTTCATTGAGTCGGTGAATAACCAAATAACATCAAATCACCTACTCGCATTTCAACCTCTAAATTTTCTAATGAAAAGGTTATCTCAAGATCTTCCTTTCCATATTTAAACAGAAAAAGACAAAGATTATGAAAATGATTGTCTTTAAAGCATCGCAATTGCTTTTTTTAAAAGAAAGATTAAAATAAAATTGAGGTGAATAATGATGCGAATTGATAACGTTAAAGTCGAAGTAAAAAATGGCAAAATGGAAGAACAAGAAATCTTAGAGTATATTCGATATTTAAAAAAGAAGTTTCAAAATGAAACTCTCCTTTCTCTTACCCTTACGATTGATGGTGAATTTGTAGATATGGAATATCATCTGAAACCTCAACCAATCGAACGTATTCGTCGTATTACTGGTTATTTAGTTGGAACATTGGATCGTTTTAATGATGCGAAAGCAGCTGAAGAAAGAGATCGTGTAAAACATTCTTTATAAAGCAATAGGGCTGTTACGAAACAAATATAGCTCAATTTAAATAAAAAAGATGATGAATCAGTAAAAAACACTGAAAAACATCATCTTTTTTAGTACAGTTAGATTATGGGAACCATTACATTTACACAATCTAACCGCACAAATAATTATAACGCATTACAGTTATCTTTGCCACTAAATATTGTTATCCTGGTTGATGACTTTCCTAAAGGCACTAAAAGAAGTGAATCTAGGTAAGTATCTAAAAAGA
>CAYSWW010000123.1:0-6674 GCA_964434915.1 uncultured Coprobacillus sp. | reverse complement strand
ATTATAAAAGAAGGTTTGATTATTAAGTAGTGCTATTTATATTGACGCTTACATTAAACCATGCGCATAGCACATGATTTTCTTTTATAATAAAAGTGGGAAAGCAACCCACTTCAATTTATTTATAATTTATTCATTTCTTTTCTTTTATTTTTAAAATAGTCAGAAATTAAATGACAACATTTATCTTCTAAAACACCAGAAATAACTTCAGGATAATGATTAAATTGATGATATTTTAAATAATCTGAAAGTCCATGCCATCTTTGCCCATTAGCACCATAAACAACTTTTTTTATGCGACTTTGTATAATAGCACCACTACACATCATACAAGGTTCTAAAGTTGAATATAAGATACAATCATCTAAATGCCAAGTTCCTAATTTCTGACATGCAACTTGAATAACTAACATTTCTGCATGAGCCGTAACTTCTTTTTTTGTTTCTTTTTGATTATGTGCTTTCGCAATAATGACATCATCTTTTACTAAAATAGCACCTATAGGAACTTCATCAATTTTTTTAGCTTCTAATGCTTCCAAATAAGCAAGCTCCATATATTTTTCATCATTCATTCTTGTACTCCTCTTAGAAAAAAGCCACTACACATAAACGGACATTCTTAATGCTGCTACCTTCCGGTCCTGACATGGTTCGAAGCCGTCTATTGTAATGGCAATACCTATTATAACATATTTTGAAAACAAATCAATATACTAAGATAAATTATTCTCTTCCATGAATGTTTCATAATCTTCATTCCATTGATCATATGCCGGATTAGATCTATGATCAACCAAATTATAATTTTCATTTAAATATTCACCTATATATTTTGTCATCTTAGTAGCTCCACTGTAATTTAAATGATTTCCTCCATCTCTAGTATCTGTTAACCAATCAAATCCAGTATCATATTGATCTACATTAAAATCAATTAACGGTATATCATAACTATCAGCTAATTCCTGAATCATATCTGATCTACCTTGAGACCCTGTTGTTGCAGTTGGAAACCAAACAAAAACAACATCAATATTATACTCTTGCGCAAGCTCAATAAATTTTTTTAAATAAGTTTTATTTGTATAAGTAATATTTGTACTTCTATCAGAACTCATATATGAAAAACCATCTTCATTTGGTACAACTTTACTATGATACAAATATCCTTTTGCAGTCATTCTCGTATTATAATAAACACTATCATCATTAAAATCTTCAATTGTTAAACTTTTCCAACGATCATGATATTCAAATAACGGAAATGAATATTTTAAAGCATTATTAATAGCCTCATCAACATCAGAAGCTTCACTTGTAGAAAAAAGACTATCAACTTCTAGAAAAACAATTTCAGGAGATTGACAAGTTAAAACTTCTTTTAACATATAATAAGCTCCAAAAATATTCTGATATGGTTCAGCACAAACATAAGACGTATATCCTTGTTCTTTCCATAACTGTAAAGGATTCATTGCACTGTATAAATCACTATTTCCAATAAAAATAACATCTACAGTACTTGGATCTTCACCATAAAATCCTCTGGCATTTTCATATTTGATTCCACTTTCTGCATTATTATTTTTAGGAACAAAAATAGGAGATAAACACCTTAAAATGACGACACAAATTGTTAAAAAGATAACAATCTTAGATAAATCTAATATCCATCCCTTTATTTTCAATTTTTTCATTCATATTTCCTCCTAGAATTGTGCATATATAAGACTTGCAACATCATATCCTCTTCCATATGCACCAAAAATGATCACAATAAATAAACCAACAATATAAAAAGACCATCTTAAAACAATATTCCATGTTGCTACAGTTTCTCTAATATGAATTCCCTTTTCTTTAATCAATCCTACAATAAATACCAATACAGTACCAATCAAAATAGCACAAATATCATACATATCAATTCCTAAATTCCCAATAATACTCAAATCAAATCCTGCACTATCAAAGCATGATACAAACATATGCCAAGAATAAGATAGTGTATCTGCTCTAAAAATCAACATTCCAATATTAACAATAACAATTGTTCTTAATATTTGAAATAATTGATAATATTTTGCTTCCTTTTTTATATGAAGTAACTTCATAATCTTATGAAATAATGGTTCCATAAACATGCCAATAATCATAATAATATAATAATACATACCATACATAACATATTTTAAACTAGCACCATGCCATAAACCATTACATATCCAAACAAAAAATAAAGCAGTTGTTGCCGGTAATAATTTTACAAAATATTCATTAAAATGTTCTCTTACAAATCGATTAAATCTCTTAAATGGCTCAGATAAGGAAACACTATAGAAAACATAATCTCTTAACCATGCTCCTAAAGTTATATGCCATCTTTGCCAAAATTCATTAACACTTTTTGAAAAGAATGGTTGCTTAAAGTTTTCTGGTAAATGAATACTAAATATTTGAGCACTTCCCCGAACAATATCCATACATCCAGAAAACTCTGTATACAATTGAATTGTATAAAAAACAATTGCAATTATAACACTAATTCCTGAATAATCCGTATAGTTATCAAAAACTTGATTAACTAACATATTTGCACGATCAGCAATAACAAGCTTTTTAAACATTCCCCATAATATTAATTGCGCTCCTTGTGTTAAATTTACATAATTATAAGAATGTCCTTCAAATAATTGCTGTGCAACTTCATTATATCTCGCAATTGGTCCTTCCACAATTGTTGGAAAGAATGCTAAGAATAAAGCAACTCTTCCCAAATGATGATCAGCTTTATATTTACCTCTATAAACATCTATTACATAACTTATTGCCTGTAAAGTATAGAAAGAAATACCTAAAGGTAAAAAAAGACTTAATGCTGGTAATGACTTATTCATATGTTCAAATATAGCAATATTTAATATTTCAGCAAAAAAATTATAATATTTCAAAAAAGCAAGAGTTCCTAAATTAATGATTAACATTAATCCAACAACCATCTTTTTTTGCCATAATAATTTTTCTTTAAACGCTTTTTTTTCTTTTCGATCTAATACTTTCTTTACGCTATCAAATAAGGAATTAATATTATCTATCCATATTGCACCAATATAAACGGTGAAAGTAGTCATAAAAATAAAGATAATCAACCATAACCGACTGGCAGCAATATAATATAGATAACTAGCTCCTAATAAAATAATCCATTTAAACTTTTTAGGAAACACAGTATAAAGTATAAATGTGATTCCTAAAAAGAATATTAAATAAACGTATGTTGTATAACCCATCAATTACTCTTCAGCTTGTAGGCGCGTAATTAAGGCATGCATAGCTTCTACAGATTTAAAGTTTTCAGGTAAAATATCTAGAGGAGTGATTTCAATATCAAATTCATCTTTTAATTCAACAACTAAATTCATAACATCTAATGAATCTAAAATACGATCTTCAATTAAATTTTTTTCATTTTCAAAATCAACACCAGGTTTTAAACCTTTTAAAATATCTAATAATTCTTCCATCTATTTTCCTCCATATTCTTTATAATGACTCTTAAGCCATTGTCTATCTATTTTTCCATTCTGATTATAAGGCATAACTTTCAGTTTGACAATAACATTTGGATGCATATAATGTGGAATTTTATGGGAAATACCATCCATAATTTCTTTATCTTCTATTTTTCCTGTATAAATTAAAACAAGCTTATCACTCTCTATATCAAAAATTACAGCACAAGCTTGAATTTTATCTAAAGAATTGACTGCTGCTTCAATTTCACCTAATTCAATGCGATATCCCATATGTTTAATTTGAAAATCCTTACGTGTAATATAAATCAATTCACCATTTTCATTATATTTCACTAAATCTCCTGTTTTATAAATAAGTTCAGGATAAGCTTTATTTAAAGGATTCTGTACAAAATTCTCTTTTGTTTTTTCCTCATTATTATAATAACCAAGTGCTAAAAATGAGCCACGTACACAAAGTTCTCCTTCGCGATCATCTAAAATTTCTTGATTATTACTATCTAAAAGAAAAACATCACAATTGTTACATGCTTTTCCGATTGGTAGAATTTCATCATCTTCGAATTTTCTATCAACAATATAATATGTACAAATATCAGTTGTTTCTGTTGGTCCAAAAAGATTTGCATACATTGCATCAGGTAATTTTTCAATCCAATAATTTAATTGCTTTGTTGGCATAACCTCACCAGCAAATAAAACTTTATTAACATATTTCAAATCTGCATAATCTAAAACCTTTAAATTAGCAATAATACATAATGCAGAAGGTACCCAATAAATCGTATTGACTTTCTTTTCATTCATATAATTAATCAATTGAATAGGAAAAGAAAAGAATTTCTTAGGTATAATATGCAAAGTTGCACCAGCAATAATCGTACTATATACATCTGAAACAGACATACTAAAATAAAATGGTGTCTGACTTCCAAATTGAGTTTCACTATTAATATCAAATGTTTCTCTATACCAATTAGCATAATTGATTACATTTCGATGAGAAACAACTGCTCCTTTAGGAACTCCTGTTGAACCAGAAGTAAACAAAGCATATAAAGGATCAGTATCAATCATATGTTTTCTTACAACTTGTAATTCTTCTTCATCAATTTCACTATTCATTAAATCTTCATAATAATAAACTTGATGATGAAGTTCCTGTGCTAATTCTTGGTGAGCATAATCTGAAAGAAGTGCAACTGGTTGCAATGTTTCAAAAATCTTTTTAATTCGATCTTTAGGCATAAAAGAATCAATCACAACATAAAAGTTGCCACTATAAACAACACCAAAAAAACTCGTTAAACTCTCAATATTTTTATCCATTAAAACAGCAATAGGCTGTCTTTTTTTATTTAATTTTAACAATTGAGTTCCCACTTTTTTAGAACGTTCCACACATTCACTATAAGTCATTTCATGATTTTCATCAGAAAAAGCAACTTTAGTATAATAAATTTGTGAAGAAAGCTCTAAGTATTCCAAAATATTTTTCATCAAGTGTCCCCTTTCTTATTTTACATTCACATTCTAACAAAGATTTGTGTATATTATGTGAAGAACAATTGAAAGATTGTCTTAACAAATTTTATCCTTACCACCCATATAAGGACGTAAAACTTCAGGTATATTGATAGAACCATCTTCATTATAATTGTTTTCAATAAAAGCAATTAAAGCACGTGTACTTGCTAAAACAGTATTATTGAGCGTAGCAACATAATATGTTCCTCTTTCACTTTTTGTACGAATTCCTAAACGTCTTGCTTGAGCATCACCTAAAGTAGAACATGAACCAACTTCAAAATATTTCTTTTGACGTGGTGACCATGCTTCTACATCACAAGATTTTACTTTTAAATCTGCTAAATCTCCACTACAACATTCTAACGTTCTTACTGGAATATCTAAACTTCTAAATAACTCTACAGTATAACTCCACATTTTATTATACCACTCCATAGCATCTTCTGGTTTACATAAAACAACCATTTCCTGTTTTTCAAACTGATGAACACGATAAATACCACGTTCTTCAATGCCATGAGCACCGACTTCTTTTCTAAAACATGGAGAATAAGAGGTCATTGTAATCGGTAAATCAGCTTCTTTTAACATTTGACCTTTAAATTTACCAATCATACTATGCTCACTTGTTCCAATAAGATATAAATCTTCACCTTCAATTTTATACATCATTGCATCCATTTCTTCAAATGACATAACCCCTGTTACTACATCACTTCTAATCATAAAAGGTGGAATACAATAAGTAAATCCTTTATCAATCATAAAATCTCTTGCATAAGATAACATGGCACTAGATAAACGAGCAATATCACCCATTAAATAATAAAATCCATTTCCACTTGTTCTTCCACTTGCTTCTTTATCTAAACCACCAAGTTTTGTAATAATATCAGCATGATATGGAATTTCATAATTAGGAACAAATGGTTCTCCATATCTTTCAATTTCAACATTTTCACTGTCATCTTTTCCGATAGGAACACTATCATCTATAAAATTAGGAATTTTCATCATAACTTCTTTTAATTGAGGCTCCAATTCATTTTCTTTAATTTCTAAATTTTTTAAAGTATCAGCCATTTCATTAACTTTTTGTTTATTAGCTTCAGCTAAATCTTTTCGACCTTCACGCATAAATTGACCTATTTCTTTAGATAATTTATTACGCATAGCTCTCAATTCACTTGCTTTTGTTAAAATTTCACGATACGTTTTATCTAATTGAATAGCTTCATCAACAAGATGTAAACGATCATGTTGAAATTTCTTTCTCATATTCTCTTTAACAGCTTCAGGATTTTCCCTTAATTTAGCAATATCAATCATAATATTTCTCCTTTAATATAAAATAAAAACACCATTTTCAAGGGACGAATTGATCGTGGTGCCACCCTAATTCATATCTTATAGATATCTCTTTGTGAGGTAACGGATCAACCGAAAGTGATTAACTTCTCTCAAAGGTAGATTTCAATGATTTATTTTACTGATTTTCACCACCCATCAGCTCTCTGATAAAATAATATCATTTACTTATCCTCATCATCGATTTATCAAGAAGATTATAGCATAATGACATAAAAGTGCAACAGAAAAATT
>CAYSWW010000122.1:0-6779 GCA_964434915.1 uncultured Coprobacillus sp. | reverse complement strand
GATATTAGAAAATTTTTCTTTTTGATACTATATAAGTAGATAAAGGAGGAGAAAAGATGAAAAAGATTTTTGCGATTGTATTATCAGCATTGTTGACATTAGGAATAACCGCATGTTCTAGCAATACTGATAATAGTCAAGTTACTGGAACATATAATATTCATGTTTCTGGTTATGATTATGGATGTGGTGTTGACATGGCTACTCTTACATTGGATAAAAAGGTCTCTAATGTAGATAAAACAGATTTCAAGGTAGAGGAAACAAAACAAAATACTGATTGGACAGATGAAAACTATCCTGTTATTGTAGAAACGACTGAGAGAAAAATTATTGATGCTTACACAGTCGATGAAAATGGAAATAAAATTGATGGCCCATCTCAATACGTGACAATAGAAATGAATTGTGACCCTAATGAAGGTTCGCCATTATTGTATACTGTAGCTACTAACTATAATACATGGAGTAACCCATATTATTTAACATTCTCTTTGACTGATGAATGTGATATACAAGTTGACAAAACAGATGTTGAAACATTTGACATTGAGAAAGAATATGAAGAAATGATTACAGATGCTGATGTTTTCGAATTAGATACATTTACAGCTAGTGATGATGTGTCATTAAATTATGGACTATATCAGCCAACAGAACAAACAGATACATTATTTGTATGGTTACACGGAACAGGAGAAGCAGGAATAGAGAATACAGATCCTCATGTCACTGCTTTAGCAAATAAAGTAACAGCACTTGCTGGAGAAGAATTTCAAGGGATTGTTGGGGCAACATCTGTATTAGTTCCACAATGTCCTACAATTTGGCAAGACCATGATGGTAAAGGACAAAAATGGGAAAATGGCTTACCAAAAATAGAAGGGGACTCTTATTATCTTACATCTTTATCTGAATTGATTGATAGTGTTAAAGAAAGTGTTGGAGCAAAAAATGTCGTTATTGGTGGATGTTCAGGTGGCGGATATATGACAATGGCTATGATTATTGCTCATCCAGATTATTTCAGTGTTGCTATTCCTATTTGTGAAGCTTATCCAGATGAAGATATATCTGATGAAGAAATCGAAGACATTAAAGATATTCCTATGTATTTTATTTATTCAGAGGATGATCCTTCAGTTGATCCTAGTGTTTTTGAAGAAGTTACTATTAGTCGTTTAAAGGATGCTGGGGCTTCTAATTTACATGTATGTTCTCCAGAGCATGTTGTAGATACTTCTAATACATATAATATATTAAATAATGGTGAACAATACCAGTATAATGGACATTGGTCTTGGATTTATTTTTACAATAATGAAGCTGATTGTGACGACGGTGATGCTTCAGTATTTGAATGGATTGCTGAACAGGTTAATTAATTTATATTCTCAACATGGAATAACTTCAAAAAATTCTCAATTGAGAGTTTTTTGCTTTAAAACATAGACTTTACATATAAAATCGTCTAAAATAGAAAAGGAATTTTCAAAAAAGGAGACAGATAAAAATGAGTGGTTTTTTTGGCGTTGCATCTAAAAAAGATTGTGTTATAGATTTATTTTTCGGTGTTGACTATCATTCTCATTTAGGGACAAGAAGAGGTGGGATGGCTGTATATGGAGAGAAAGGTTTTTATCGTTCAATTCATAATATAGAAAATTCGCCTTTTAGAACAAAATTTGAGAAGGATATAGAAGAATTTGAAGGATATATTGGTATAGGCTGTATTTCTGATAGTGAGGCGCAGCCTTTATTGGTAAATTCACATTTGGGGTCTTTTGCCATTACAACAGTTGGAAGAATTAATAATATGGAGGAACTAAGGGAGAATTGTTTTGAATTTGGTAAAACACATTTCTTAGAAATGAGTGGAGGCGCAATTAACCCTACAGAAATGGTAGCTGCTATTATTAATCAAAAAGAGTCAATTGTAGATGGTATACGTCATGTTCAAGATGTTGTTAAGGGGTCTATGAGTATTTTAATCATGGTGCCTGAGGGTATTTATTGTGCTCGTGATAAGTATGGAAGAACGCCAGTTATCATTGGTAAAAAAGATGATGCTTATTGTGCAACTTTTGAAAGTTCTGCTTTCTTGAATTTAGGATATCATCATGTGAAAGATTTGGGACCTGGAGAGATTGTTTTTATTACGAATGATACTATCAAGCAAGAACAAAAACCTTTTGATAAAATGAAGATCTGTTCTTTCTTATGGGTTTATTACGGATATCCTACATCTACATATGAAGGTGTTAATGTTGAAGTCATGCGTAATCGTTGTGGGAAATTATTAGCAAAACGTGATGATGTGCACCCGGACAGTGTGGCTGGTGTACCGGATTCAGGAACAGCACATGCAGTAGGATATGCTAATGAATCAGGTATCCCTTTCGCAAGACCGTTTATTAAATATACACCGACTTGGCCACGTTCTTTTATGCCACAAAGTCAAGGGCAAAGAAATTTGATTGCCAAGATGAAATTGATTCCAGTGCAAGATTTAATTAAAGATAAAAGTTTGTTATTAATTGACGATTCTATTGTAAGAGGTACTCAATTAAGAGAAACAACTGAATTTTTATATCACTCAGGAGCTAAAGAAGTTCATGTACGACCAGCTTGTCCACCTTTATTATATGGTTGTCAGTATTTGAATTTCTCACGATCAAATTCTGAAATGGATCTTATTACTAGAAGAGTTATACGTGATTTAGAAGGTACAGAAGATATTAGTGATGAAATATTAAAAGATTATGCTAATCCTGATCATTCAAAATATCAAGCGATGATAGAAGCCATATGTAAAAGATTGAAGTTTACTTCATTAAAATATCATCGACTAGATGATTTGATTGAATCAATAGGTTTAGAACCATGTCAATTATGTACATATTGTTGGGACGGAAAAGAATAAAGAGGTTATGATTATGTATCATAACCTCTTTGATACCAGGAGGTTATTATGGAAAGAACAAAGCAAATTGAACAAAGTATTATCAAAAAATATCGTAAACCCATTTGGCGTAAATTTGTTAAAGGGGTGCAAACATATGATTTAATACAACCAGGGGATCGTATAGCGGTTTGTATATCAGGTGGTAAAGATTCAATGTTATTAGCAAAACTTTTACAAGAATTGAAACATCATGGAAAGTTTGATTTTGGACTTGTTTTTTTATCAATGGATCCTGGTTATAATGAAAAAAATAGAAGAAAAATTGAAGAGAATGCAAAAATATTAGGTATTCCTATTGAGTTTTTTGAGTCAGATATTTTTAGAGTTGTAACACATATAGAAAAATCACCTTGTTATTTATGTGCAAGAATGAGAAGAGGATTTTTATATGCGAAAGCACAGGAATTGGGATGCAATAAAATTGCTTTAGGACATCATTTTGATGATGTTGTAGAAACAATTTTGATGAGTATGTTTTATGGTTCGCAAATTCAAACAATGATGCCTAAATTACATAGTACAAATTTCAAAGGAATGGAACTTATTCGACCAATGTATCTCATTGAAGAAAAAGACATTATTCGTTGGTGTAAACATAATGAATTATCCTTTATTCAGTGTGCTTGTCGTTTTACTGAAGAAATGGAAGAATTAGGAGAAATAGAACATACTTCTAAAAGAGAAGAAATGAAGAAACTTTTACAGTATTTAGAAACAATGAATCCTAATATAAAAAAGAATGTTTTTAAGAGTGTTGAAAATGTTCATTTAGGAACAATTATTGCATATAGTGATGGACATCAGAAACATTATTTTTTAGATGACTATGATAAAGGAGAATAATATGTTTTCGAGGTTTGAAATGCTTATTGGTGAAGAAAATATACAAAAACTTAATCAATCACATGTGATTGTTTTTGGTGTTGGTGGTGTTGGAGGCTATGCGATAGAAGCGTTAGTAAGAAGTGGTATTGGGGCATTAACGATTGTTGATAATGATGTTGTATCGTTAACCAATTTAAATCGTCAAATTATTGCAACAAGGGAAAGCATTGGAAAGAAAAAAGTGCAGGTAATGAAAGATAGAATTGTTTCAATTAATCCGAGTTGCCAAGTTACAACACTAGAAACATTTTATTTACCTGAAAATGCAGATAATATTAATTTACAAAACTATGATTATGTAATTGATGCTATAGATACTGTTACCTCAAAGATAGAACTAGCTATGCGTTGTGAGAAAATGCATATTCCTTTAATAAGTTCAATGGGAACTGGCAATAAAATGAATCCAGTAATGTTGGAAGTGAGTGACATCTATAAAACATCAGTTTGTCCATTAGCTAAAGTCATGAGAAAAGAACTGAAAGCAAGAAAAGTCAAACATCTTAAAGTCGTTTATTCCAAAGAAAAGCCTATTCAACCTATAATATCATTAGAAGAAGGAAAGAAAAGAGTACCTGGTAGCACTTCTTTTGTACCATCAAGTGCAGGTTTATTAATTGCTAGTGAAGTGATTAAAGATTTACTAAAAAATCAATGACATTAAGTGAAAGGGAATAATGAGATTTTAAGGATTAAGTTAAGGTACTGATTCAATTGAGAGTTAGTACCTTTTTAATCGTGTCGAAATAATAGAAGTGTTTTTTCTTTTTTAAATACGCTTTAAAAGAACTTATCATTTAGCTCGAGATAATTTGTTTTATCTCAATATTATTGATGCTAAATCAACTGTCTGTTTATGCTATGAAAATAAATCATGAACAACATATTCTTTACTTTATTAAAGGCAGTTTTCTTATTCCGATTTTCTTTATTTCTTTAGTATGCATATAACATTGTCCATCTGGTGTTGTGATGTTTATCAAAATAGTATTTTTAAGTTAATATCCTTGACACGATAATATTCACTATGAATGATGTTGATCAATGATCCAGTCCAAGAAAGTGTGATTCAAACATTATATAGAACATTTATAATATGATATTGACAGCAGGGAACGCCAAAGCTATTGTATGTAATCTTGTCCTTAAACAGAATGTTAATGTGAGAATGATCTTGAACCAGATCTTTAACGTCAGAGACATCTTGCTAATAGTAGAATAATTTGAGAAATTCAAAATGCATAGAATTAACGTATGAGCAGAGAGCTTACGATTACGAGTAAAATTAGAAACGGAATCGCTACAGTAATTTTGAATACCATCAAGAGGTTTAAGTTCTTTTTGATTTTACTTGGCGAATAGTAGATGTTTGATATTGATTGATTCATTAATAGCTCCATAGTTCAGACCATTCGTCAACAAAAGTTGAATAAAAAACAAAAAAGTCACTCAGTTTTTTATTTGATGAGACGTTATGGGTTTAAATACTTAACTTAATGACATTGCTAAAAAGTAAATCTTTTTTGTACTCATTTTTAAGGAATAGGCATAGTATATAAAGAGGTGTGAAAATGACAAGACAAGAATTGGAAACTTATATTTATACAGAGTTTTTTTTAGGACAGTTATATCGTAAAGCTTCAGCTATGGCAACAAGACAAGTTGAAAAAAATACATTATTACAATTTTCTCAAGAAGCAACACAAAATGCTGATTATTTAAATCACTTTTATTATCAGGAATATGGAACAAATTATAATCCAATTATTCCAGAGGGTAACATAGTTGGAACTTATCGCGATTTCCTTAATGAAATTTTAAGTCAAGAAATTAGATCTTACCTTTTTATTAGAGGAGAAACTTATTTCCAAAGTAATAATTCATTATTAGAAACAATGAGATTTATTGCAGATATTAAATTAGGACATATTCTCACTATTTTAGCCATTCTTACTGATGTGAATGCTCCAAAAGAAAAAGTGCATAAAAAGTATGATTAAAAAAAACGATCTAATAGATCGTTCGTATTTCAATGGTGACCTGTACGGGATTCGAACCCGTGAATGCATGCGTGAAAGGCATGTGAGTTAACCGTTTCTCCAACAGGCCATATGGCGCTTGAAGTAGGACTCGAACCTACGACCGATCGGTTAACAGCCGATTGCTCTACCAACTGAGCTATTCAAGCATATAATGGAGCGGGTGATGGGAATCGAACCCACGTAGTCAGCTTGGAAGGCTGAAGTTCTACCATTGAACTACACCCGCATATGAATGGTGCCCAGGGCCGGAGTCGAACCGGCACGGATTTTGAGGTCCGCAGGATTTTAAGTCCTGTGCGTCTACCAATTTCGCCACCTGGGCATATCTGTTTTCCATGGTGACCCGCAGGCGAATCGAACGCCTGACCTTCTGATTAAAAGTCAGATGCTCTACCTACTGAGCTAGCGGGTTTCATAATGGTGGGGAGAGGCGGATTCGAACCACCGAACCGAAAGGAACTGAGTTACAGTCAGCCGCGTTTAGCCACTTCGCTATCTCCCCGAAATATATGGTGCCGGCTAAAGGACTTGAACCCTCAACCTACTGATTACAAGTCAGTTGCTCTACCAATTGAGCTAAGCCGGCATATAATAAAAAAATGGTGGAGGTTAACGGGCTCGAACCGCTGACCCTCTGCTTGTAAGGCAGATGCTCTCCCAACTGAGCTAAACCTCCATATGGCTGGGATACCTGGATTCGAACCAGGGAAATGACAGAGTCAAAGTCTGTTGCCTTACCGCTTGGCTATATCCCAATGAATTTTGCTTTATTAATATAACAATTTTTTTCATTGAAGTCAATGATTTTTATAAAAAAAGTGGAAAAAGTTAAATTCCCGTCTTTAGAGACTATCACTAGATTTTTTAGACTAAATTTAAAATCAAAA
>CAYSWW010000121.1:0-6945 GCA_964434915.1 uncultured Coprobacillus sp. | reverse complement strand
TCACCACAAGTTATTTTATAGCGACTCTAAACCCACAGTTATTTTAAATAGTCAATAGTTTTTACTATTTAGGTGTTCAGCCTTTATTTTTTTGACAAAATAATGCTAATAACTATATTTAGGGTACTTGATTTTCTTTGTGATTATGATATTCTATGAGAAAAAGAAACTGATAAAGAATTTCATTAAAAGGAGATTTTTATGGGAATACAGAAAATAATTTTAAATTTGATATTAAAGATTGAAATATTATTTGTTTCATTTTTAAAAATCAAAAATAACAGAGTGACTTTTATCTCTTTAGAATCTGATCATCTTACTTCAGATTTAAAGTTGATTTATGATCAATTAGATCATCAAAATATAGATATTCGATTATGCTTAATTCATTATCAAAAGCATTTATGGGGACAATTTTTGTATTTTTTAAATTGTATTAAACAACTTTATTATGTTTATACTTCAAAGATTATTCTAATTCATGATAACAATTATGTTGTTTCAAATTTCAAAAGAAAAGGTGTTATTGTTTTACAAGTTTGGCATGCTTGTGGTGCTATTAAGAAATTTGGAAATGCTATTGAAAGACAATATCCGATAGCAAATTATGATTATGTTCTGGCAACTTCAACTTATTGGCAGCAAGCATATAGTGAAGCTTTTGATGTTGCGAAAGAGCATGTCTTGCCAATAGGAATGCCTAGAACCGATGAACTTTTTAATAGTCAAGAGATGAGTAAACAACGAGAGAGGTTATATCAACTTTATCCTCAATTGAAAAATAAGGAAGTTATTTTCTATGCACCAACTTTTAGAGGAAACATCTATAAAGGTTTTCGAGCAATTGATTTTGATGCTCAGAAAATTATGCGTTGTTTAGGTGATGATTATGTGATGATATATAAGTTTCATCCTTTATTAGGAAATTATATATTAAAGGGTGGTCAAAGAATTATCAATATGAATCATGAAGATACACATGCTTTATTTAGTATATGTGATTATTTAATTTCGGATTATTCTTCAATCATATTTGATTATATGATTTTAGAAAAACCTTTACTTTTCTTTGTGCCTGATTTACAGGAATATATTAAGGATTTAGGGGTTTTTGTTGATATATATCAATTAAAATGCCCAGTTTGTCAAAATGAGGATGAAATTATTGAAAGTATTCAGAATATGCATTTTGATTCATCAGAAATAATAGAAATGAAAAATATCTTTTTTGATCATCAAGATGGAAAAAGTACACAACGTGTTGTTCAATTTATTGAACAACACATTCATAAATGAGTTTAAAAGTCAGTAATTACTGACTTTTAATCATAAATACGTTTTTTTCTCATATGTTTTATTGTAAAAACATAGGAGGAAAGTTATGAATCGAGGAGAAATATATTATGCGGATCTATCACCTGTTGTAGGTAGTGAACAGGGAGGCTATAGACCAGTTGTTATTCTTCAAAATAATAAGGGGAATAAATATTCAACAACGGTTATTGTGGCTCCCGTATCATCTAAATTAACGAAGAATGATTTGCCAACACATGTTATTATTGAAACAAATTTTTTAGAAAAAAAGTCAGTTATATTATTAGAACAAATTCGTACTATTGATAAAAGAAGAATTGACGAGAGATTAGGTTGTTTATCTTATATGATTATGGAAAAGGTAGATGAAGCGATAAAAACAAGTTTAGACATTAAATAAGAGATATGCTATAATAGGGGCATTAAAGGAGTGGTTATATGAATATAAAGAGGATAAAAGAAAGGGCAAGCCAGTCTATCATGAGTTGTAAACCTCAATTGGTTCGTATCTTGATGATTGTTACGTTAATAGGATTGGTACCAGATTTGTTTCCTACATCAAATAATTTATTTGGTAATTTATTGTCTATTATTATCAGTTTATTATTTTTAACATGGGAACATGGGATTGTTGTATCAACGTTAAAAGTTGTAAGAAATAGTGGATATACATTATGTGATGATGATGCATTTGTTGGTTTTAGAAGGATTAAAGATCTCTTTACTACATATTTTGTATCATCATTAGTGAAAATGGTTGTAAACTATTTAGTGATTTATATTTTGTTGATGATACTTGGAACACTTGTAAGTTATTATGTTAATGCTTCATTATTAGTATCCTTAATGACATCTATGTCAAGTGATATGATTAGTTATTTAGTATATCTTGTTGCTCAAACGCCTTCATTATTATTGTTTATGTTTTTAGTGATTTGTATAATGATTGTTGTCTCTTTAGTCATTTCTTGTTATGTTTTCCCAATGCCTTATTTGAAAGAACAATATCATATGACTGCGACACAATCATTAAAGGGTTCATTTTCACTCATGTCAGGACATGTTTTTCAGTTGATTAAATTGGAATTATCTTTTTTAGGGTGGATTATTTTAACGATTTTTATTCAATTGATTGTTGAGGCAGTTTTATTTTTCATGCCTTTTTTAGGAACGATCATAGGAGGCATTGTAAGTATTATTTTTGCAGTTTATACTTATTTACCTCGATATAAAGTGTCTCAAGCTGTTTTCTTTGAGGAATTAGCTTATTATCGTTATGATTATAAACAAGGAGATGCTTATGGTGAGTAATGTATTTACAAGAAAAGTGCCTTCACAGGTTAAATGGATGTTTATTTTTGTTATTTTACCTTTATATTTTTATTGTTCTTCGATTATTGGAAGTGCATTGATTAAATTTGTTATGGTGACGTTTTCTATAGCATTGGATTATAATACAATTAATGGTTTTTTGAATTTAATTGTTGATTTTGGATTGTTGATTATTGTTGCATTGATTATGAAGGATATGATTATTGAACAATGGCATGATTTTAAAAATGATGTGAAAGGGAATGTTATATATGGATGTGTCATTGGTACATTATTAATTTATTTGTTAGGTCTTGTTGGAGGTATTATTACTCTTTTATTGGGTGGAAACCAAACAAGTGAAAATCAACAATTAATTGAAACAATTACGGTTAGTCATCCTTTCGTTATGATTTTTACTTCAGTTGTTTTAGCACCGATGTTAGAAGAATTTATTTTTAGGGGTATTGTTTTTGGATGGGTGTATGAATTGAATCCTAAATTAGCCCATATTGTTTCAGGATTTGTTTTTGGTTTGATCCATATTATGATGGCTATACTGAATGGAAATTTTACAGAATGGGTTCAAATTTTTTCTTATTTCTTTATGGGAATTGCCTTAAGCTTCTTATATGAAAAAAAGAACAATATCTTTGTTCCAATATTAGGACATGCTACAAACAATCTTATCTCGATGTTATTAATTCTATTATAAAGATCAATCAATAACTTATTTTAAATCAAAAGACGATAGAATCAGTCATATTTACTGAAAGATATCGTCTTTTTATTAGCAAAACTCACTTTAAGTTAAGAAGAGATAAACTTCTTTTTAAATGTAATAAACAATCATTGCGATCATAACACCAAGAATCGTTCCTGCAATGACATCACTTATATAATGGACAAAAAGATAGACTCTTGAAAGTCCAGTAAGTATTGCAAAAAGCATACAAATGCTTCCTAATAAGGGACTATAAAGCAAGGCTATTGTAGCACATGCAAATGAAGCGGTTGTATGTCCGGAAGGAAATGAAAAATCATGAGGTGTATTCATTAATAATTTGACTTCTGGATGCACATGACAAGGTCGTTTACGCTTAACAATACACTTGAGTGTGATTTGTCCTATAAGAACTGCTAAAATTAAAGACAAGAGGATATGAAATGATATGACTCTTGTTTGGTATTTTATATATGTAAAGACAATTATGATCCACCAAATGATTCCATAATTTCCTAGTGTACTAATTGATATCATGAACTTATTTAATGTATGATGGTGATGAAATTTAAGCATTTTGAGTGAGTACTTTTTATCAAAATCCTTTATATTAGATATCAGTGTTATCATTGTTCTTGCTCCTTGAAATAGAAATAATCATTTTAATGATATATATGAAAACGACCTGAAAAATAAATATATTAAACAATACAACGCCATCAGGTGAGAACCAAAGATTATGATCTACATAATTTTGATATGTAGGTATAACAGATATAAAGGTATGTAGACCATTAATGATTAATTTAAAAATCCTTTCAATTAAACTATAATATCCATAATAGATAACATTGATCAATTGAAATATTCCTCGATTTTCATTGAACTGATGAATAAAAGCTACATAAAAAATCATTCCAACAAATATAATAAGAAAAGAAATAATACAAGTATAAATAAGATTAAAAAAGGGAGACATAATATGATATTGTCTTTCTTTTATTGTTTTTTCTTGTTGTGGTATGATTGAAATATTATCGACATTTTTTTGTTTTATATCTTTCTTATTAATCTGGTTAAGTAAATTTGTTAAGTCGTTTTCATCTTCTGGTGGCAAATGAGAAAAATGAATGTCTTCTTGGGTTTGTTTTTCTTTATTTTGCAGACGAGATTCATTTATTTTTTCATCAGCATCGATTTCATCATTAAATTCATCATCAAAATGAAATCTTTGTGGTCTTTTTTGGTTTAAAAAGACACTGGCATCTTTGATATTTTGTTGAGTTAACTGAGAAACATGATAAGCGTAAGTTTTATTGACTATATCGATTATTTGATTGTCATCTTGATAAACTTTTTCTAATTTATTTTTAGCTTGATCAAGTTCATTTTTATTCATATGACTCGTCATTCCTAAAATAGAAGAATATATATCAACATCTTCATATTGATCAAAAATAACTGTATTTAAAACTTCAAAAACATCTTTAACGCATTTATATGAAGTTTTTAATTCTTCTTCTTGAGCAGGAACTAAATCTTCACAATAAATGATATTCATATGTAATTGATAAGCAGCCTTGTTCAATGATAAAAAAGGTGAAACAACTAAAACATTTTCATAATCCACTTCAAAATGTTTTGTTGCTATCTCTAATATTTGGGGTGATGGTAAAGGTGAACTGATTGAGTCACTCCCAATGATATATTGAACTTGATTAAATAAATGAGTAAGTTTAAGATAATTAACAGCATCTTTTGTTCTGTGGGTTGAAATAACCGCAACAGAAATTTCTTTTTGATGAAAATATTCAATAAGTTCTAAGCATCCTTCTTTAGCAGAAACACCTTTATGACTTAAATATTGATATAATTCTCTTTCAACCTTGGCATTAAATGGTCCAATATCCATAGTATGGCTGAGGGGTAAATCTTTATACATATCATACATATTAGAAAGATGTGGATAAAAATCTTTTCTTGAAAAAGGAATCTTTTTTTGTTCACATAAATGATGATAATAATTATAGCGATATCTATTTAAATCTAAGATGATACCATCTAATGGAATGATAGCAACTTTAATGTTTTGAATAGACTGTTTATACATAATCTCACCCCTCTTTGAAAACAATTATATCAAATATTATGTGAATATTCCATTTAAAATCACTTGATTTTTTTGAATAAGTGGTGTATTATATATTCGTTGCTAATCTCTCCTTAGCTCAGTTGGTAGAGCATCTGACTCTTAATCAGAGGGTCTAGGGTTCGAGTCCCTAAGGGGAGACCAAGGGAAAATATGGAAAAATGTTGATACAATCAATGTTTTTCCTTTTTTTGTATAGGGATAAAATAAACAAAAATCTATAGAAATTATATTTTTTTTGGGGACAGTTAGACAGTCAATGGACAGTCAAAAAAAGAAGGTAAAGATTACCTTTTTAGCAGTTTTGATGAATTTGTTTAGTTTCATAATTTTTCTTTGAATCCGAAACGAAATTATCCATCTTTTTCTTTAGAGATTTATTTTGACTTCGCAGATGTGTATATATCTTTCTTGTAGTTGATATATCAGCATGACACATTAATGCCTGTGCTTCCATTTCGTTAATGCCAGAATAGAAAAGATTAGTTTTTAGCATGTGTGTACATAAATCTTTCATGACTTCTTCATTGCTAAAATAATCACTTATCAGTTTTAATTGGACTAAGATATTCGATTAATATATCTCTTATGCTTGAATTACTCTTAGGCATTTCTTTGATATGAGCTTTTATGTGTTTTTGTTTCTTCACGTGAATTTCTTACTTGTATGATGTTCTTATCGAAATCTATATGATGTCTATCCAAAGCTAAGATTTCTTCTTTTCTTAATCCACAAAAAGCTGCTAAATAGAGATATGCCTTTACATCAATTGTGAAATTAGCAAATAGTAGTGCTTCACGTTCTAAATCGTTTAAATCTCTTGATTTTTTTGATTTAGGTGCTTAATGCCCATGCATGGGTTAAAAACAATGATGTGATTAGTGATGGTCATATTCAATCAATATCTGTTTAATCATCATATATAGTTTTCTGCATATTTCTGCTCTATTTTGCAAATGTTGTCCAATCAAGACGGCAACTATACGAATTACAATAGCTATTAAATTTAAAATGTCTTTACACTCCATTTTCTCGTTCTCCTAATTACATCCGTTCGCCATCAGCGGCAGACCATTTTCCTGTAAATTCTTCGTCTTCGACCGCCGCTGTAAACGGTTCTGTCAAAAACACCTTAATCGTTTTAAGCACTGTGCTGAAATCATCAGTTTGTGTGTCAATCTTTTGACAGAATGCTATCCACTTTTTCTGCATAGCAGAATCGTCTGCAAAGCTCATAACCTGTTCAAACTGTTCAACCGTAAAGGCGTGTCCACGATTTTCAAAAGTTTTCTTCAGTGCTTCGGTGAGCACCTTGCCGTCAAAATCAAATTTATTGGCAAGATAGTAGATATCGTAGTAATCCTTCATTCGGCTGGAAAATTCCATCAGACTGAGGATTGCGTCTATTTTCTCAGCGATCGTCGTTTCAAGAGAATATGTATTTAC
>CAYSWW010000120.1:0-7025 GCA_964434915.1 uncultured Coprobacillus sp. | reverse complement strand
CATTGAAAAACAAATAAAAACATCAATTGACCTTTTTGATAAATCAATTGACGTACAGGATAGATCCATAATGAATAAAAATGACAAGAAGTTAACAAACCAACTTGACGCTTAGAATCTTTGATATTACCCACTAACTTTCCCGCTTTTAATGTTAAAACACTATCACAATATTTTTTCAATAAAACAGGATCATGAGATACAATAATAATTAAAGAAGTCATAGATAATTTTTTGAGCAAAGCCATTACTTCATGGGCTTGCCCCTGATGTAAAGCTCCAGTTGGTTCATCACATAAAACAATCGACGATTGTTTCAATAATGCCTTTGCTAGCGAAACACGCTTCAATTGTCCACCAGATAATTGATGAGGATATTGATGCAATAAAGATGTGAGTTCTAATTGACTGACAATCTTCTTCAACTGCGAGGAGGTAAAACGTTTGCCACTTACCCTTGCTGCTAACTGAATATTTTCTTTTACATTCAATGAAGATATCACATCTTTACTTTGCATAACATAAGACAGGTGCTGACGAATAAAGGCTTCTCTGTTCACTATTTTTTCACCTTGAAACAAAATATCACCTGTAAAATCCTGGTCAAGCATTCCAATAATATAAAGCAGCGTGCTTTTCCCACAACCACTTTGTCCTTGAATACCAATCAAACCTGTATCTGGAAAGGTTATTGAAATATCATCCAATACTTTTCTTTGTTGAAATGTTTTCGAAATATGTTTTAATGCTAACATTATGTCCTCCTTTTATGATATAATTAGGATTGGTGATCAAAATGAATCCATTTCCTTACTCTTTTGATAACAAACGTTATCATACATACAATTACTTTTTAAAAAATAAATATCAACAAAAGATAGCCAAAGTTTCATTAAATGCCGGCTTTACATGTCCAAATCGTGATGGGACTTGTGGCACAGGTGGCTGTATTTTTTGTTCAGATAGTGGTTCTGGCGATTTTGCTGGAAATGTATATGATTCCTTGCATAAACAATTTCATGATGTTTCATTAATCATGCATCGCAAATGGCCACAATGTCAGTTTATCGCCTATTTTCAAGCTAACACGAACACTTATGGTCCAATCAGTAGATTAAAAGCAACCTTTGAACCATTTCTGCATCAAAAAGATGTGGTTGGTATTGCAATTGCAACACGACCTGATTGTTTAAGCGAAGAAATCTGTGATTATCTATATGAGCTCTCTCAAAAATGCGATTTATATATTGAATTAGGTTTACAAACTATTCATGATCAAACGGGAAGATTAATTCATCGGGGTCATGATTTTCAAACTTTTCTTGATGGTCTTGCTCGTCTTCGTCAAAGACACCTAGATGTTTGTATTCATATCATTAACGGTTTACCAAATGAAACATATGATATGATGCTCGAAACTGCAAAAGTCTTAGGTCAATTAGACATCCAAGCCATCAAAATCCATAACTTATTTATACTCAAAAATACACAACTGCATCAAATGTATCAACAAAAGCCTTTCCCGCTTTTATCCAGGGAAGATTATATCCACTTAATTGTTGATCAATTATCATATATTCCTGCGCATGTTGTCATTGAACGTTTAACTGGAGATGCACCACTTCAAGATCTAATAGAACCCCAATGGTCAATTAAAAAAGTAACAATCTTAAACGACATTGATAAACTTATGAAAGAAAAAAATCTATATCAAGGATGTCGTTTATAAACCCAAACAAAAAAGACCTATTATAAGGTCTTTTTTATTCAGTCTCAATTAAACCATAACCACCATTGTTTCGCTTATAAACAACGCTAATGAAATCAGTTTCTGTATCTTTATAAACAAAGAATGTATGTCCAATTAATTCCATTTGCATAATGGCTTCCTCTAAATCCATAGGTTTTGGACTAATTGTTTTCGTTTTAACAATTTCATCTTCATCCTCTGATTCTAAAGGTTCAATAGACGCTACATTAAATGCAAGTTTATTATCTTTAGACTTTCTACTTAATCTTGTCTTATACTTTCTAATTTGTCTTTCTAATTTGTCAATGACTAAATCAATAGCATTATAAAGATCATTATCAACAACCTCTGCTCTTAATAATACATACTCCGTTGGAATAGTCACTTCGATTTTTTGACCTACCGGATAAGTTCTAATTAAGACTTTTGCTTCAACATTGTCACTCATAATAAAATACTTGTCTAATAAACTGAGTTTCTTTTTGATTTTTGTCTCAATTCCTTCAGTAAGATCAATATTTTTACCTCTTATAATGACTTTCATAAACATTCCTCCTGCCTTTGATACTTATATTATACTATAAATTTATGAAAATTACACTTGTTTGGTGTGAAAAATTAAAAAAGCCCCTATTGGAGCTTATAAAAATTTTTTCAAATTCTCAACCTTATCTAACTTTTCCCAAGGCAAATCAATATCATCTCTACCAAAATGACCATAAACTGCCGTTTGGGCATAAATTGGTCTTAATAATTGTAAAGTATTGATAATTCCTTGTGGTGTCAAATCAAATTCATGACGAATAGCTTTCAAAATAGTCTCACGAGACACATTTTCTGTTTTAAATGTTTCAACATAAACACTTGTAGGCTCTTTAACCCCTATCGCATATGACAATTGAATCTCAATGCGATCACAAAGTCCAGCAGCCACAATATTTTTAGCCATATATCTTGCCATATAAGCTGCACTTCTATCAACTTTTGATGGATCTTTACCAGAAAATGCTCCACCACCATGTCTTGCCGTTCCACCATATGTATCAACAATAATCTTGCGTCCTGTTAAACCTGTATCTCCATGAGGGCCACCGATCACAAAACGACCTGTAGGATTAATAAAGACGTTATAATCAGTATTCATTTGATATTTCTTCACAACATCGTGCATAATGACATTGCGAATATAATCCTTAAAAAATGCTTCATCAAAATCCGCATCATGTTGAACAGACATCAAAATATTATCAATACGTGGATGTGAACGATCAGTATAATCAATTGTCACTTGTGATTTCATATCAGGTCTTGCCCATTTAAATTCACCAGCATGACGTTTTTCTGTCGCATAACGAACTAAATGATGCGCAATTGAAATTGATAATGGCATATAACCCTCTGTTTCACGACAAGCATAACCAAACATGATGCCTTGATCACCGGCTCCACCAACTTCTGCATTTGTTCCTAATGCAATATCTGGCGATTGCGTATCAAGGACCACTTTAATTTGACAATGATGACCATCAATACCTAACTCATCATTCGTATAACCAATTTGCAATAAAACATCTCTTGCAACCTTTTCATAATCAACTTTAGCATGCGTTGTGATTTCACCACCAATAACCAAAAGATTCGTTGTGACAAAACATTCACACGCTACTCTAGAATAAGGATCTTCTTTTAAACATGCATCAAGAATAGCATCACTGATTTGATCACACACTTTATCAGGATGTCCTTGAGAAACTGACTCAGACGTAAACAAAATCTTTTCCATAACTTTCCTCCCACTTTTATCAACAAAAAAAGCTTTCAAGAGGAAAGCTTCGTTTCCTCTTATTGTTCAAGTTAAACTTGCTAGGTAAAGGCACCTTCTTCAATATAAGGGTTGCCACCACTTCATAGATCCTCATCTCGTGGTTCTTAATAAGAGCTTTAATTATTGATATAATTTTGTTAGTTCTTCATGACTCAAAGATGTCATCACTTCAATCAATTCCATGTCTAATCCCAAATCATAAAGAATCGCTGCTATTTTCATTTGTTCCTGTTTTCTTGTATTCATCTTATCACCATTCTTAGTTTAACCTAAAAATTAGACATTATTCTACAAAACAGGTAAAAAAAGTATATATAAAAACCAAATATAAATCAATAGCTTTTTTTACATATAATAATTATATCATTTATTTTAATGAATTTTTCTCAAATTTGTTTCAATTTTTATATTCCTTTAATAAATCACGAATTTCAATAACAATTCTTCTATTTTCGTTCCCTTTTTGGGAAAACTTCTTTTTGATTTTCTTAAAGAAATCAATTTATTCATCATTTTTAACATTAAGAAAATAACAAAAGCAATAATAAAAAACAATAACATTTTGAATAAAACCGCCCTAATTCAAGGTAATACCAACACTGAGTTGACCATCAATCATCCAAGGAGCTTTTCAAACAATCGCCAGATCACTAAAATCAGCTACCCAAGTTAAAAGTATAATCATTGGCATGATCATATTCACTCATGATGAAACAATATGTCCAAAAGCTGTACCAATCATAACACCGATTGCCATATCCTTGACGTTTCCACGCATGGTCAATACTTTAAACTCAGCAATAAACTTTTTCACTAAATTGATTGAACCTCCAAAACTCCTGGAACTTCCTCAATCAAAATTTGTTCAACACCATCTTTTAATGTTGCATCAAGCATCATACATCCTGCACAAGCACCATGCATTTGCACATAAACAATGCCATCTTCAAATTTAACAAATTCAATATCGCCACCATCTCTTTGTAAATAAGGTCTTAATTTATGTATTACTTTTTTGATTTCTTCTACTTGATTCATACAAACTCCTCCTTCACGTTTACCTATTATACCACATTTTTCAAAATATAAAAGCAACATACTCTTTTTATCTTTCTTGTCTTTTATTTTTATGGTATAATATACTTGATTGGAGGTCTGTTAATGGAACATCGAATTAAAGTTGGAGATGTTATTGATGTAACCATTACTGGTATTCAACCTTATGGTGCTTTTGCCTCTTTACCTGATCATACTTCAGGATTGATTCATATCTCAGAAATTTCAGACAAGTTTGTGCGAAATGTTGAAAATTTTGTTCGTGTTGGTGACACTATTTGTGTGAAAGTCATTGACATCGATGAAAAAACACATCAATCAAAACTTTCTTTAAAAGCTATTCACATGGCCAAAAGAAAATATAAGAGAGCATTCAAGAATCAAAGAGAAGTCATCCAAGAAACACCATTAGGATTCAGTTCATTAAAAGAAAAATTACCGGAGTGGATAGCTCAAGGTATAATCAAGGAGGATATTTATGATTAAAGTTGATTTATCACATGCAAAATTAACTGAAGATATGGATTCATATAAAGAGCGTGTTGCCCAAATCCATGATATGATCCACAATAAAACAGGAGCTGGAAGTGATTTCTTAGGTTGGGTAGATTTACCTATTAACTATGATAAAGAAGAAGTTAAAGCTATGAAAGCGAAAGCTGCTGAATTAAAAGATGAAGTTGACGTTTTGCTTGTTTGTGGTATTGGTGGTTCTTACTTAGGAGCAAGAGCTGCAATTGAAGCATTAAATGGTTTATTCCCTACAAATGGTGTAGAAATTATTTATGTTGGAAATTCATTCTCTTCTAACTATTTAGCACAAGTTAAAGAATATGTAAAAGATAAAGAATTTGCGATTAATGTTATTTCCAAATCCGGAACAACAACAGAAACATCAATTGCCTTTAGAATTTTTAAAGATTTATTAGAGAAAACAAAAGGAAAAGAAATTGCAAGAAAAAGAATTGTTGCAACAACTGATAAAGCTAAAGGCGCTTTAAAAACTTTGGCTACTAATGAAGGATATACAGCATTTGTAGTACCTGATGATGTTGGTGGACGTTATTCAGTATTAACAGCTGTTGGATTATTCCCAATTGTTATGGCAGGTATTGATATTGATGAAATGTTAAAAGGAGCAGCTGACGCAAGGGAAAAATATAATAATCCTGATTTAACAACAAACGAAGCATATCAATATGGAGTTTCAAGACAAATGTTATCTAAACAAGGATATCCAGCAGAAATGTTTGTTACTTATGAATTACAATTAGCTACTGTTGCTGAATGGTGGAAACAATTATTTGGAGAATCGGAAGGAAAAGAAAATAAGGGAATTTTACCTACAAGTGCAACTTTCTCAACTGATTTACATTCTTTAGGACAATTTATTCAAGAAGGATCTAAAGTTGTTTTTGAAACAGTATTCCAAGTGAAAAAACCAATCAGTGATCTTGAAATCCCTAGCGATCAAGACAACCTTGATAACTTAAACTATTTAGCTGGAAAAACTGTTGACTATGTCAATAAAAAAGCCTGTGAAGGAACTATTGATGCTCATGTAAATACTGGAGGTGTTCCTAATATTTTGATTACAATGGACGAATTAACTCCTTATTCATTTGGATACATGGTTTACTTCTTTGAAAAAGCATGTGCTTTATCAGTATACTTATTAGGAGTCAATCCATTTAATCAACCTGGTGTTGAAGTTTATAAGAAAAACATGTTTAAATTATTAGGTAAACCTAATGTTTAAGAAGTGGTGTAAACCACTTCTTTTAATTTATCAAATTTCTTCTTGACGAGAAAAACAATATTGTGTTATTATTATTAGGCGCTAGAAATAGTGGAGGTTTAGCTCAGTTGGGAGAGCATCTGCCTTACAAGCAGAGGGTCAGCGGTTCGAGCCCGTTAACCTCCACCATTTTTTTATTATATGCCGGCTTAGCTCAATTGGTAGAGCAACTGACTTGTAATCAGTAGGTTGAGGGTTCAAGTCCTTTAGCCGGCACCATATATTTTGGGGAGATAGCGAAGTGGCTAAACGCGGCTGATTGTAACTCAGTTCCTTTCGGTTCGGTGGTTCGAATCCGCCTCTCCCCACCATCTTGGGATATAGCCAAGCGGTAAGGCAACAGACTTTGACTCTGTCATTTCCCTGGTTCGAATCCAGGTATCCCAGCCATTTGACCCGCTAGCTCAGTAGGTAGAGCATCTGACTTTTAATCAGAGGGTCAGGCGTTCGAGTCGCCTGCGGGTCACCATTTATGCGGGTGTAGTTCAATGGTAGAACTTCAGCCTTCCAAGCTGACTACGTGGGTTCGATTCCCATCACCCGCTCCATTTAAAATTCAATATTCCCCTTTGCGGGTGTAGTTCAATGGTAGAACT
>CAYSWW010000119.1:0-7034 GCA_964434915.1 uncultured Coprobacillus sp. | reverse complement strand
TAAAAAAAATGATGTCTTTCAGTTTTTTACTGATTCATCATCTTTTTTATTTAAATTAAACTATATTTATTTCGTTACAGCCCTATCTTTTTTTATTGAAAAACGAAAGAAAAAAGATGTTTTTCTTTGAGTTTATGATACAATATTATTAGGAATCTAAAAATTGAAAGGAGTCTTTTATATGAAAATTTTATTATGTTGTAAAGCAGGTGTTACTTCTAATATGTTTGCATCCGCATTAAAAGATGAAGCTGCTAAAAGAGGTTTAGAAGTTATGGTTTGGGCTGCTGCTGAGACTGCTATTGAATATTCGATTGAACAAGCAGATATTATCTTAGTTACTCCACAACTTGCAATGTCACATAGAAAATTTATGGGTCTGGCAAAAACTGGTACACCTGTCCTTCTCATTGATGAAGATGATTTTAGAACATTTAATGCAAAAAAAGTTTTAGATAATGCCCTTGCTGCATTATAAGATAATATCTTAGTCACCCATTGAGGTGACTTTATTTTTAAAAATAATTCACAATATATAAAACTATGATAAAATAGAATATAAGGAAAGGAGTAGGAGTATGAAAGAAATTATATTAGGAAGTACTGGAATAAAGGTTATACAAAATGGATTTGGTGCTTTACCTATTCAAAGAGTTACAATAGATGAAGCAATCAAAATTTTAAGAAAAGCTTATGATGGTGGTATGCGTTTTTTTGATACAGCAAGAGCATACAGTGATAGTGAAGAAAAATTAGGAAAAGCTTTAAGCATCTATCCACGTGATAGTTATTTTCTTGCGACCAAAACAATGGCTAAAACACCTGAAAAATTTTGGAAACAGCTAGACACATCATTAAAGTTATTAAAGACAAATTATATTGATATTTATCAATTTCATTGTGCAGAAAAAGTTTATCAACCTCATGATGGAACTGGTATGTATGAATGTATGTTAGCAGCAAAAGAACAGGGGAAAATCAAACATATAGGAATTACCGCTCATCAACTTCAAGTAGCATTAGATGCTGTAGATTCTCATCTGTATGAGACAATACAATTCCCATTTAGTTACTTATCTTCTACAAAAGAGTTAGAACTTGTTGAAAAGAGTCAAAAAGCTCATATGGGCTTTATTGCTATGAAAGGTTTAGCAGGTGGACTTATTAATCAATCTAAACCTGCTATGGCTTATATGAGTCAGTTTGATAATGTATTACCTATTTGGGGTGTTCAAAAAGATTCGGAACTGGATGAATGGTTATCATATATCAATCAAACTCCAGTTCTTGACGATGAAATGAGAGCTTTTATAGAGAAAGAAAAAGAAGAATTATCTGGTGAATTCTGCCGTGGTTGTGGTTATTGCATGCCTTGCCCAGTTGGCATTATGATTAACCAATGTGCACGTATGTCTCTCATGTTGAGAAGGGCACCATCACAAAACTGGTTAACAGAAAATATGCAAGCAGAAATGAAAAAGATAGAAAATTGTTTACATTGTGGACAATGTTCTAGAAAATGTCCTTATCATTTAGACACACCAACATTATTACAAAAGAATTATGAAGATTATCAAAAGGTTTTATCTGGCGAAGTCAAAGTCCAATAAAATACTATTTTAAAAAATATGACTCTGTTATACTAAAAAAACAAAGAACATATATCAACTGAAGTAAGTCATTAAAATCACGTCTAAAAGACATGATATACTCATCCCATAAAGTGTTCTGTAACACTCTTATGGGATTTCTTATTTTTGTTCGTAAACTTTTTGTCCTCCAACATAGGTTTGTAATACTGGAATATCTTTTATATGATAAACATCCGTTTTACAAATATCTTGATCTAATACTACAAAATCACAATACATTCCTTCTTTGATTTGACCTTTAACATTTTCTTCAAAAGATGCATATGCTCCATCTTTTGTATAAGAATCAATTGCTTCTTGAACAGTTAAAGCCTGTTGAGGTAAATAAGGACCCGTTTCATCTAATGATGTCCTTGTCACAGCCAACTGTATTCCTTTTAATGCATCAGGTTCTTCTACTGGACAATCTGATCCGTTCGATACTGTAGTAGTATGATATAATGTTTTAAATTGATATGACGTTTGAGCTATTTGTGGATTCACTCTTTCATTGATAATATGATTATCATAATCCATAAATAAAGTTTGAACATATACATGCAAATGCAATTCTTGGAACTTTTTCAACTGGTCTTCACGTGTAATTTGACAATGGACAACACCATGACGATGGTTATCTTGTGGATATTGTTTTAGAAGATTCTCATATGCTTCTAATATCCAATCGAGAATACCATCACCAATTGCATGAACAGCAATTTGCATATGATGTGTATGTGCATATAAAAACATATCATTTAATTCCTCTTTTGTATATACTGGCATTCCTTTGGTATCAGGCGCATCATAATAAGGTTGAGATAAGAAGGCAGTACGTGCACCTAAAGATCCATCACCTATCATCTTTAATGGACCTATCTTAAAATATTCATCACCAACACCAGTATAATAACCTCGTGAAACAAATTCCTTTAATGAATCTAAATCTAAAAATTGCGATTGTTCGTAGATTCTGATAGTCAATTGATGATTTTGTTGTAATTCTTCTAGAGCTTGCAAAGCATCCTGATAATGAGAAGTTGCACTTAAAAAATCATCACTTTGAACTGAAGTAATACCATAACTATTTAATTTCTTTTGTGCCAAAAGAATATATTCTTTAATATCCTCAACAGTTGGTTGAGGAACAGCATCATAAATTAAAAATGTTGCATTTTCTTTAAACAATCCTGTTTCTAAATCATAACTGCCACCATTAATCTCTTGTCCATTGATATGAGCTAGATCTATTGCTTTAGAATTCGCCACACAAACATGCCCACATATACGTGTAATCACAATAGGAACATCTTGACTTACTTTATCTAAATCTTCTCTTGTAGGAAAACGTTGAACATCTTGAAAGTAATCATGATTCCAGCCACGCCCTATTAACCATTGTTCTTTTTTAACATGTTTTTTCAATTCAGTCAATAAAGCTTCTAAAGAATGTGTATGTTCTTGTAAAAGAACATTCTTTAAAGTTCTTCCATAATTTACAACATGCATATGAGAATCATTAAATCCAGGATATACATATTTTCCTTTTAAATCAATAATCTCACCATTATATTTTAACGCTTGCTCATCTTTACCAACAAAAATGATTTCTCCTTGATCTTCAACAAATGCTGTCGCATCACTATTATATACATGTGCATGATAAAATATCTTCATTTTCTTCACCTCTTTATTTTACTTTTTTCACACCTATTATAACAAAAAAGTATTCTGTCGTCTCTATTAAAATTCATATAAGGCTTTTCATTTATGGAACTATAACATATGATAATATAGATGTTGTTTTGAATTATTTTAAGTATCAACCATCCATCTACAAAAACGCCATATATTCCTCTTCCTATAACTCAATCAAAGCAACATCTTTTTCTAAAATATAAATCTCTAAAAATGGATGAATTCAGTACACTGCTTTATTACAATCTATCACTTTATAAGAAGTAGCATTAGAAAACTCTTTAAAAAAAAGACAATCACAGTTCTAGATGCTCTATTCATAATATGTGTCATCAGGATAAAAGTTAATTCTTTGACTCATAAGGATAATAATCCCCTCGTTTTTATATCACTAACAATCAAATGAAAAACCTAGAAACAAATGACCTCCAGATTTTCAATTCTATTCTTTTAAATATTTAATGACATCTTCCAAAGAATCAACAATTTTAGTTGCCATTGTAGCAAACTGTGGTTCAGGATATTTCATATCCGGTATACAAATCACGTCAATACCTCCTGCATAAGCAGCTTGTATGCCTGCTTCACTATCCTCTAGAACCAATGCTTCATTTGGTAAAACATCTAATTTTTGACATGCTATCAAGAAAATTTCAGGATCAGGTTTACCATGTGCCACCTCATTACCACAGATACTATCATCAAAATACTCTGTAATCCCAGCACTTTTTAGAATCATATCAACACGACTGCGTACACTAGAAGTCGCTACTATCGTTTTATATCCATTATCTTTTAAATATCTTAACAATCGATCAAGCCCTTTTTTCTTAGGAACATGTTGTTTCAAATTATCATCAATCCATATATGAACATCATCCCAAACTTCCGTCATCGGAAAATCTTCGCCATAATGATCAATAAAAACCTGACAAATTCCAGCTTTGTTTTTTCCTAAACACTTCTTATATAAGTCTTCCGTAAAATCATCAAATCCTAACATATGTAACTTTTTTACATACTCATTATAAGTAACTCTTTCACTATCGATCATCAATCCATCCATATCAAATATTACTGCTTTTATCATATCATCAACCTCTTTTCTTTATAAATATATTACCAATTAATCAAATAAAAAGAAAGAACAAAAAGCTATCACTGTTTCCTCTTTTATGATAAAATAATATTGTCTTAAATATTTTATAGGAGGTGTTTATATGCCAGCAGGTTATGCGCATTTAGATTTTGGTAATGAAGTTATAAATGTCCTTCCTGATGATTTACAAAAATTAATTCATGAAAACATTGAACTTTATCATATAGGTGTTCATGGCCCTGATATTTTATTTTATTATCATGCACTGAAGAAAAACAACATTAATAGGCTAGGATCAGATATGCACAATCAACCAGCATATGATTTTTTTGTTAAAGCTAAAGAGATTATTCAAAAGAGTCCTGATTCAAATGCTTCACTCGCTTATATTTTAGGTTTTATTACTCATTTTACTTTAGATAGCGAATGTCATGGATATATTGGTAAAATGGAAAAAGAGCTTTCAATGACTCATAGCGAATTAGAATCAGAACTTGATCGTCAACTTTTAATAAATAATGGTTTTGATCCTCTCAGAACATCATTGACTTCTCATATTCATCCAAATCATAAGCGTTCAAAAATCATTGCACCTTTTTTTGATTTAACAGCTGATGATATTAATCAATCTTTAAAAGATCTTTTATTTTTTTTAAAGCTATTATTAGCTCCAGGAAAAATAAAAAGATCATTCATTTTATTTTTAATGAAGATAGTGGGAATTTATGATGAGTATAAAGGATTAATGATTAATTATGAAAAAAATCCTAAGAGTGAAAAAGCTATTGATGATTTAATCACATTAAAAGAAAATGCTGTTATTTTAGCAAAACATCTTATTCTTAATTATAATGATTTTTTAAATGGAGAAGAACTTGAAGAAAGGTTTAGGAGAACGTATGAATAAATTAACGAAATTAGAAAAATATTGGATTTTATATGATGTAGGAAATTCGGCTTTTGTTTTATTAGTGGCTACAATTGTTCCAATATATTTTAATTATCTTGCTTCACTCGCTTCTATTAGTGAAGTGGATTATTTGGCATATTGGGGATATGCAGCTTCTTTGACGACTGCTATTGTTGCAATAATTGGTCCGGTCTTAGGAACGATTGTAGACACCAAAGGATATAAAAAACCGATTTTTGCGATAAGTATGATTGTTGGTGTTTTAGGTTTAACAGCTTTGTCTGTTCCAACATCTTGGATTATCTTTTTAGCAATTTTTGTCATTGCTAAAATAGGATTTTCAACAAGCCTTATCTTTTATGATTCAATGCTTTTAGACGTAACAACTGAAGAAAAGATGGATCGTGTATCTAGTCATGGATATGCCTGGGGATATATTGGAAGTTGCATTCCTTTCATTATTAGTTTGGTAATTGTTTTATTTTATGAAAATATTGGTTTGTCTTTTCAAGTTGCTATGACTATTGCTTTCTTAATAAATGCTGTCTGGTGGCTTGGTATGACTTTACCTTTATTAAAAAATTATCAACAAATCCATTATGTTGATAAACCAAAACATGTCGTGAAAGAAAGTTTTTCTCGTCTTTATCATACAATTAAAGATATAAAAAAAGAACCAAAAGTATTTTTATTCTTATTATCATTTTTCTTTTATATAGATGGTGTATATACTATTATTGATATGGCAACAGCATATGGAAGTGCTTTGGGATTAAATACAGAAGGATTATTGGGTGCTTTATTAGTTACTCAAATTGTTGCTTTTCCATTTGCTTTAATTTTCTCTAAAGCTTCTCATGCATACTCTAATGTTTCATTAATAAAACTCTGCATTATTGCTTATACAGCAATTGGATTATTTGCAATTCAGCTTGATAAGCAATGGGAATTCTGGTTATTAGCAATCTGTGTTGGTATGTTTCAAGGAGGTATTCAAGCTTTATCACGCTCATACTTTGCTAAAATTATTCCTCCTGAAAAATCTGGTGAATATTTTGGACTATTTGATATTTGTGGTAAAGGCGCTTCTTTTATGGGAACTATGTTAGTTGGTGTTGTTGCTCAAATAACGGGAAAAATGAATTTGGGTGTAGCTGTCATTTCAGTTATGTTTATTATTGGATTCTTTATTTTCTGTAAAAGTGCAAAAGAATAAAACTAAAAGAGAACAGATTATTCAATTCATCATGATCTTGTTCTCTTTTTTTATTCTTTCGTAATTAATCTTTCATCAAAATTTCCTTCAACAATAAATAAAGCAATTATTTGCGTTTCTCCACCAAAAGCAGGAATCTCAGACTCTGTTACATCTTGTTTTTGATTATCATAATAGACATTTTCTCCCATTTCCATAACAATACAAACATAATTTTTATCTTCTACTTCGTGAACATACTCCTTTGCTTCATCCAAAGCATGCCCATGCACAAAAGATAGTAAAAAACACTGTATTTAAGCCATTTTCCTGCTAGAAAAGGAGTGAGTATACAGATTGGTTAAAGAAACTAAAACTTTATTTAATACTATTGCAAAAGAAAATCCTTAGTTTTCCAAAGGTGATCTTTTTGAACTGATGATCAAGGCATATATCACATTACAGGAAATCAATAAACAAATCATTGATATAAATATTTTT
>CAYSWW010000118.1:0-7058 GCA_964434915.1 uncultured Coprobacillus sp. | reverse complement strand
GATTTTAAATTATCTATTTAGTTAAAACTACAACTGAAAATGAAAGTTGCTTACAAAAAACGTAAGCAACTTTTAAAAATTGTAATAGATCATTTCTGACAGCACACGACTTAAATAAGGTAATGAATAATAGCCATCATTATTACTGTGCTTAATCCCATAAATATAGATTAAATCGGCATAATTTTGTAAATGATGCATTTCTTGACCAAAGATAATAGAATAAACTTTTTGTTCTTTAATTTTTTGAAGAAATATTCTTTTTTTATCATTAAACCAGTCTTCATGCACATCTAAATAAAGAATACTGTCATCTTGATTTAAATTATTAATTTGGACTTTTTCTAATTCGGCAACATTAATTAAATATGATGGAATTCCATTGATCAATAGATCTAACTGATAAGTATAGAAATCATCTAATTCATGACTGTCACCAATGATTCTTACGCTACGACTATGCTTTAATTTGTGTGATATTTTCTTTAATTTGTCCAGATCAAGATTAAGTTTTGTTTGATATAAATTATTGATTGCATCATCATACAAATGATTAGCCATATCTTCTAAAGAAGTTCGCATAAAGCGCATAGTATGCATTAAGATTCTGCGCATTCTAGTATCTTTATTATAAATTTCAACTTTATATTTAAAATCTTGAAAAGAATCAAAGCCAGCTCTATTAATAAACCGGCTTACTGAAGCAACCGATATATTAGCCTCATTAGCAATTGCTTCTTGGGATACTGCTTTAATATTATCAAAATGACTAATAATGACTCTAGCAATATTGTATTCGTTAGAATTTGTTAGTCGTTCATTACAAAACTTAATAAAATCAAATATGTTATTACGCTCCATTTTTCCTCCGGTTGAAAGTTAAATTTTTTTTAATAAACCTATAATTATTATTGTACAAATAATAAAAACTATCTCACTTAAAATAAAAATCGAACAAACAACTTCATTAAATAAATACTCACAAATTTTCATAAGCAAGGAAGTTAAAAAACCACCAACTCCCGCTGCTATTGCCAGATAACTACCGATCATAGCAACCTTATTAGAGTTTACTAACTTACTTGGTATTAAAAATAAATATAAAACAACTAAATTATAAGCAAAACCAAATAACGCTCCAGCTATGTACATGGTTAATTCTGTGGTTCCAAGTATGAATAAACTAATTGAAAAAGTGCTAATGAACAACGAAATGATTAAAAAATGTTCTTTAAATCGTCGATAAATATGATTAAAGAATAAACCGGAAATAACTGAGAAAATAGCATTGATATTAGACACTGAAGTTGTTAAAAAAACTGGATCAGGAAAATTTTTTAATGAAAAAAAGGTTGCTTGATTGACGCTAATACAATTAGTAAAAATACTTAAAAGAAAAAAAACAATTATAATCAATTTTACTTTCCCTGTAAAGTTCCGGTTTTCTTTAATAATAGTTTCATTTTTTATTTGAATATCTGGTAAAAAATAAGGCAATCCTAGAATCAAAATAATCGGTAAATACCCCAAAAACATGAATTTCCACTCAATTCTTGCCAATATTCCCACTAGCGTTTGAAAAAAAACCATTCCTAGACTAGCGATAATTGTTCCATAGCCTAAATATCGTAACTGCTTTTCTCCGGAATAACAAGTTATTATTAAAGGACGATGCAAGGTAATCGCAATTCCTACTCCAATCCCAAACAAGAGTCTAAAAAATAACATCACATATAGACTATCAACAAAATAAGGGCCAATTCCGCCTAGCAACATCAAAATATTCATCCAGATGATAATGGTCTGATATTTCCATTTATTACCTGCATTTTTTCCAACAATATATGAAGTTGGAATGACTGCTAATGAACAAATATTCGTCATTAATGAAACAGTCGACATCGAATAGTTATCGAAATGTTGATAGAGCAAACTCATTCCAGGATTAATCGTTCCTCTTATTTGACATAGGAAAGTCACCGAAAAGACAGCTAATAGAGTTAATGCTTGTTTCATTTTTTATCCTTTCTGTTACGAAGTGACCTTTGTCAAGTATAAATTACACATTCATAATAAAAATATTTAATTTTATCATCAATGTCATACAAAAGCCCCAAAATATGAGATTTATCGAACAGTTAACCACTCTATTATACAAGGAGGGGCTACCCCAAGATTAATGGTTCGTCAAATAAGTTCTAACTATCTATCTGCGTAGATCATGAATAATTGTTGATACTCCAGATTGCGACTTCTCTCATATCTTATTTATGTCACAAAGAAAAGACTATAGATAACTCAACCTGTTTTCCCTTTTTTAAGGCTCTTATATGCTATGTTTCATGTGTATTTTTCCCCTTGACTTCAGTCCTCCTTTTTAACTGTTTTCAAATAAATCTGTTTTTAGTCAAATGATTTTTTCTGTATCTCTTACAAACATTGTAACACTTCAACTTTAATGCTCTTATTGTACAAAAGCCATCATAAAAATTACATACGGTTTAGTACAATGAAACTTAATTCCATTTTCTATCTAAAGAAGTCTTCTTATCATGTATTGAATATATTAAGACTTCTTTTCTTTTATAGATTAGAAAATGTTTTAAGTTTATAATGTATTATACCATATAACGCCTTATAAATAAATGAAATATATTGATTTTATCGATATATTTTGTTATATTTTGTTTTTGTTCCAAGCCAAGAAAGTTACTCACATATTATTTGTGAATAACTTCTTGTTGACTTATATTGGCATCTCAATGATGGGTTCAATGTGATGATGTGCATATTTCTGATGGATATCAAATCCATCTAATAACCGCTCCAGTCGCCTTTGGTCAATGACCATGGAAGAGCCTTCGCTGGCCATCTGAATCTATCACTGCTCATGAGCTTCTTGGTATGAATCCAGAATCTATTGCCATCCCCTTCAAGTATCTTGATGATATTTCTGTAACGGTTACAGAAAATGAAAATATTTCTAGAAAAGGAATCGAGATACATTTGATACTGCACAATGACAACCCAGCTATCAGCAAATTTACGCATACTAAACTTCATACGAAATTATATATGTTGAATGCTCTGCCAACTTTCAAGTAAACGTTCTAAAGAATAAGCCGCATTAGCAGGTGAAGTAGAAGGTAAACAGATATCTTCTAAAAGCGTAAAAGGTAAACAATATTTTTGATAAAGCTGATGCGCTTTTTTACCATTGGTATAGATGTGTTGTATAGGCGCAACTTTAAGAATTTCTGTGATATCGTTGACTTTAACATTTTCAATAGACTGATCACTTGAACCTTTGATATCACAGCTAGCAATGACATCCCATACAGCAATATGATGGTTAAGCAAGAAAGCTTTCTTTTCATCAATCGTGATAAGTGAAGGATGATGATAAAGCTGGGTAAGTACTTTCCAGAAACGATTTTGTGGATGATGATAGAAAAATTGGCCTTCTCTTGATTTCACGGATGGAAATGATCCTAAAATAAGTATTTGTGAATTTTTATTATAAATTGGTTTTATATTATGATTTTGTATCATGTTTTCATCTCCTTGCCTTATATTATAACAAAAAATATAAAAAATAATTTACAAATATCATGTAAAGGTATAAGATTATGAGTACAGATGATGTTTCATCATTGACCTACTTTTCAAAATTGAATAGTGTCTTTGTGGCAGGGTGAAAGTCCCTACCGATGGTATAGTCCATGACCCGCGATGAGCGGCTGATCTGGTGAGATTCCAGAACCGACGGTATAGTCCGGATGAGAAAAGACATTTTCTGTATGCGACCTAGACATTTTTGTGTAGGTCATTTTTTTGAGAAAGGAGACAGAAAAATGAAGAAATCAAAAGTAAAAGAAATGACATTAATTGCATTTATGGGAGCGTTGGGAGCTATTTTAATGATTATTTTTCATTTCCCAATACCATTTATGCCACCATTTATGGATTTTGACCTTTCTGCCCTACCAGAATTGATTGGTGGATTTGCATTAGGACCTGTAGCAGCTATAGTCATTATTTTAGTAAAAATTTTAGTAAAATTTGTAATTGTCGGAACGAGTTCTATGTTTACAGGTGAAATTCAAAACTTTATTTTAAGTTGTGCATTTGTTTTACCTGCTGTATTGATTTATCAGAAAGATAAATCAAAGAAGAATGCGCTTATTGGTATGTGTGTAGGAACAATTGCATGTGCATTAACAGCAGTACTGACTAATTTATTTATTATTATCCCATTTTATGCTAATCTTGCAAACTACTCTGTAGAACAAATTTTAGCATGGTGTGCAAGTGTTAATCCGTTGATGAAAGATGCATTTACTTTAGTAATTTTTGGAATTATTCCATTTAATTTGATTAAAGGAGCTGCTTCATCTGTTGTGACTTATTTGTTGTATAAACGTTTGAGTCGATTAATTAAAAAATTTGTCAAAGAATAAGGAGAAAATATGGAATTTCAAGAAGCAAAGCAACTTTTATTTCAACAACTTGCCCCATCTAAAATTATGGCATTAGCTTCTAGTGTTGATGATCACGTGATGGTAAGAAATATCAGTTGTTTGATTTATGATGAAGCAATCTATTTTAAAACAGATAAAAATTTTAGAAAAACGAAACAATTGTATGAGAATCCTCGTGTTGCTTTATGTTTTAATGGTGTTCAAGTGGAGGGAATAGCAAAAGTCAAAGGATTGGTTGTTGACGAACCTGGACGTCGATTTGAAAAGCTTTATCAGAAATATTTATGGGGAAGTTATAATGCTTATAGTCATGAGGATACGGAAATTTTAGTGGAAGTGAACCCTACTTTTGTGGAAATATGGAATACTGATGAAAAGAATAAAGCATTTCAGATATTCATTGATTTTGAAAATGAAACAGTTGAATATAAAAAATATGATGAATAAAATTCCCTTTATTGAAAATCTATTTCTTTTTTTAGATAAATTTATCATCTTATGAGCTCAGATACTTTTTGTTTGTATTTTCTTAATGAGGGTGTATAATAATTTATATGAATAAAAGAAAAGAGGTTGTAAGTGTGAAAGCTCTATTTTCAAGAAGGATGTTGTTAATTATATCTTTGATAGCAACAACATTTTTTAGTTTTGTAACATTTCGATTAAATATCATTCCTTTAAAATATTATATTCCAATGGTAATTATTTTATTATTATTTGTATTCTTATTATATCGGGGAGAGAAAGATAAACATAAAAAACATCCAGCTAAGGTTGCTATTTTAAAATTAATTAATATTGTGTTATCGGTAGCTTTAATTTTTATGTCTTTGAATGTTATGAGAGGTTTACAATTTATTGATTTTATTACAGGTGGAAGTAATCAAGTTATTGAAATGAATGTTGTTGTGTTGAATTCTTCTTCTTATCAAACTCTAGAAGATCTTGCAGGAGCTTGTTTTGGAGGAAATACAACAATTGATTCAGTGAACATTAATAAGGCAAAAACAGTAATTGAAGAAGAGATTGATGACATTGAGATTACATCATATGAAAGTTATAATACTCTTGTTTCAGGATTAGAACAATATGAAATAGATGCTATGATCATTAAGGCAGTTGATATTGATTCATTAGATGAAATCGAAGATGGTTTTAGTGATCGAATTCGTATTATTGAAACAATTGAAATCGTTATTTCAAAAGTTACTGCAAATAGTGCTCAGGTTACGCAAGAGCCATTTCTTGTGCTGATTTCAGGAACAGATAAAAGTGGTGCAATTAATACCTTTGCTTTATCTGATGTCAATATGATTGCAGCTGTAAATCCAACAACAAAACAAGTGTTGTTGTTAAGTATTCCAAGAGATTATTATGTTGATATCATAGGTATGGATGGAGTGAGTGGAAAAGATAAATTAACGCATAGTGCTAAGGGTGGTATCCAATGCACGATAGAGACAATTGAAAATTTGATGGGAATTGAATTTAATTATTATGCGAAATTTAATTTTACGTCTTTTTTAAATATTATTGATGCATTAGGTGGCATTACAGTTGATGTGCCAAAATATGATGTGATAGATAATGATGATGGTATATTTACAACCTATAAAGGTAATTATACAATTGCTCCTGGAATCAATGAATTTGATGCTGAAGAAGCTTTATGTTTTGTGAGAGAAAGAAAAGCCTTCGTTAAAGGAGATGAAATTCGTGGTAAGAATCAAATGTTAGTTTTAAAAGCTATTATTAAAAAATGTTGTTCTGCTTCAATTGTAACGAATCTTAATCAGATTTTCCAATCATTAGAAAGCAGTTTTGAAACAAATATGTCAGCAAGCGATGTACAATCCTTGATTAGTATGCAGATTAATGATATGGCTTCTTGGGATGTCCAAAGTTATCGTCTAACTGGTGACTCCTCTCAAAGAGTTATGACTTTAGCGACAGTAGGTGATGTAACGAGTACTAATCCGGAAGGATTGTATATTACAGTACCTGATGATGAATCAGTAGCTCAAGCAAAAACATATATTCAAGAAATTATGAACAATGAAATTGTCATTGTTGAAGATGAATAAGAATTTTGCCTTGACAAAAAAACTAAGTAAGGTAGAATATAATTAAATACAGTGAAGAGAAAGAGTAAATGATATAAACAAAAATAGAGAGCTCTTGGGTGGTGGAAAAGAGTTTTGCGTTATCATTGAATACATCTTGGAGTAGACGGTTGAATGAAGTAGGCTGGTACGGTGACACCCGTTATAGTGTTAGAGTATGATAGTACTCGAAGAGGTTGCTACTGTGAGGTAGTGACGAATTAAGGTGGTAACACGATGGTCTCTCTCGTCCTTATGGATAGAGAGACTTTTTTAATTATAGGAGGATATAAAAAATGATTATTGTATTTAAGTCAAAAGCAAAACAAGCAGATATTTTGCAAGTCGTTACAAAGGTGAAAAATTTAGGATTGACTCCACATGTATCACAAGGAAATGAAACAACGATTTTAGGATTGGTTGGAGATACAACAAAGGTCGATCCAAGACGATTTGAAGTTTTACCAGTGGTAGA
>CAYSWW010000117.1:0-7067 GCA_964434915.1 uncultured Coprobacillus sp. | reverse complement strand
TATTAAGATAAGGAAGTTTTTACAAAAACTTCTCTCAAATAAATCTATATCACATATAAAATAATACACAAAAAATGTAATACACTTCCTAATAAAATCCACAAATGCCAAATACTATGCATATATTTCTTTTTGCCTTGCAGAGCATAAAAAACAGTTCCAATCGTGTAAGCCAACCCACCAGCAACCAAATATGCAATGCCCTTATATCCTACAGCCGGTGGTAACAAATTAATTTTAAAAATGATACACCATCCTAATGCTAAATAACATACCATTGAAAGCTTTTTATGACTTTCTATATCTATTGCATTCAATATTATACCTAAAACCGTTACAATCCAAACAGCAGCAAATAAAAACCATGCCCAAAACGCACTATATTCCCTAATAGAACATAATAAGACAGGTGTATATGTTCCTGCAATCAAAATAAAAATTGAACAATGATCCATAATTTGAAAAACTTTTTTAGCTTTTAATTTAGGAGATAATCCATGATAAATACTACTCATTGTATATAACAAAATCATTGATACTCCATAAATAATGCCAGAAAACATACCATAACTGTTATGATGTCTTGCTGAAAAGACAATGCACAAAACCAAAACAACAATTCCAAATACGCCCCCAACAATATGTGTGACCATATTAAAAATTTCTTCACCCTTTGTATATGTTGGCAGAACTCTATCATCCAATTTTATTCTTTTCATACTTACACCTCCAATACATTCATATTATATTACATTATGCAGAAAAGGTAAACACTTATTAATATTATTTTCTACTTTATACGGTTATAAAAACTATATAAAGTAGTTTTAAATCATTGAAATACATAAAAAACTTTTAAACATTTGTATCAATTATTTATAAAAAATTGTATAATATATCCAAAAGAAAAGGGATGGGTTTATGAAAAATTATATTATGAAGATTTATCAAATTTGTTATAATCGGTGGCTAGATTATCGTTATAAGATTCCTGAAAACTCAGGTATTTGTTTTGCATATTACTTGATTATGTCCATTATCCCAATATGCTCTATTTGTGCTTTCTTTGCTTCAATTCTTAATGTTGACTTAACTATTATCCAAAACTTCCTACAAAAATTCTTAACAGATGAATTTTCTAGTATTATTATTTTAGCATTAAAATCACGTGAAATTACGCTTTCTTCACTTGTAGCAATTGGAATTTCTTTTTGGGTTGTGAGTCGTGGAATTAATCAGCTTTATGGTATTACCAAGAATTTGTTTCCACCTGATCACAAAAGAAATTTTATTGTTGAAAGAATCTTTTCGGTTTTAAAAACCATATTGGTTTTTATATTGATTATTTTAATAATCTCTTTATTAGGAATTATATCTATTGTAAGCTCGCTGTTTCCATTTAATCAATTTATGTTCTTTGATACAATATCTTTGTTTTTATCATTCTTTGTTATTTTATTCTTGCTGTATAAAATCATTCCAGACGTTCATGTTAATATCAAAGATATTTTTGCCGGATCATTTGTTACAAGTGTTTTATTGATTATTTTAGTCAGTATTTTAAAGTTATATTTTAGTTTTTCTAATTATTCAAATGTTTATGGTTCTTTTGCTTCAATTGCTATTATATTATTTTCATTTACTTATATTGCTGAAATTATATACATTGGACTTTATGTTATGTTCGAAGCACATATGAAACGTTTAATTGTTGAACTACGTAAAGAAATAAACGAATAAAAAGTTTAAATGAAGAGACTTCACTTAAACTTTTTATAATTTTCTAATAACCATTTTGCAATTGCATCATCATTATGATTTCCAATGATACCTGTCGCAACCTTTTTCAATTCTTCATCCGCATTACTTACCGCATATGCTTCATCTGCCACCTTAAATAAATCAATATCATTTTTACCATCACCAAAAGCAATCATATAATCACAATGATAATATTCTTTTAATTGTTTTGCTGCTATCGATTTAGATGCATTTTGAGGTAATAATTCTAACCATTGATCATGTAAGTAAATATCTTCATGAAAAATACAATGATATTTATCTTTATATCGCTGGTATAAAGGTTCGAGTTTATCTTTTTCATCAATACATGTCACATAAAAACACTCGCCATCAGATAATTGATTTAATGAAGTAATTGCATGTTCACGAGGATCTCCTCTTCTTGTTCGAATAAAATTTTGCATACCAACAGTATTTAATCTCTCTACATAAGAAAACTTCTCTTCCCCTTGAATAAATGCATATACAATTGGATAAACCTGATGTGAAATCAAATCACTTATTAAAGCTTCAATTTCTCCTTTTTCAAAAAAGTTTGACAATATAATATCCTTTGATTCATTATCAATAATCATAGAACCATTATAAACAATCAACGGCATTTTGGCATTTAATCCTTTTGTCACTTTATATGATGTAGTAAAAGATCTCGCTGTTGCATACGAAAACAGCATTCCCTGTTCAACCAAATGATTGATTGTTTGACATGTCAATTCACTCAATGTTTCATCTCTACGTAAAAGTGTTCCATCTAAATCAGATACATATAGAACTTTCATCATTATCTCCTTTAAAAATGAAGTTTTTATTTTTCGTTAATGTGAGGCCTCATAATACCAATATATTTAAATTGTCCATTTTCATATTCAAAATGCAATATGCAACAATTCATAAATCCACCCTGATCTCTTACTATGTTTGGATCAGTAATACTACTCAAAAAAGCATAACTTGCTCCACCATGTGACACTACAAGAACATTATGATGATCTTCCTTATCCATGATATCTTTTAATGTATTATACATTCTTTCAATAACTTCTTTTCTATACTCCCCTCCATAATAAGGGAATATATCATCGTAATCTAAAGGGCTACCTCTTTTTGGATTTAAATCTTCACTTTCTCCTTCAAAATCACCAAAATTTCTCTCTTTTATTTGTTTTAATCTTTTATATGGGACTTGATAATCTGTAACAATCTCTAATGTATCACAACATCTTTCTGATGTTGAACTATAAAAATGATCAAAAGGTACATCTTTTATGTATTCTCTTGCTGCTTGAGCTTGTTGAATGCCTTTTTCTGTTAAAGGGGAGTCACACCATCCTTGAATTTTTCTTCTTACATTAAAGAGTGTTTCACCGTGTCTCATCAAATATAAATGTTTCACCATTTTATCGCCTTCTTTCTACAATCATAAACAAGTATTATTTTCTCTTTTAGATTTATAATTTCTTTAACAAAGCTTTTAATACTTCAAACATCTTTTGAAAAGATGCTAAATCCATCTTTTCTTCAGGGGTATGAGCACCACTACAATTAGGTCCTATTGTCACAATATCCAATTCAGGAATCAATCCTTTTAATATTCCAATTTCTAAACCACCATGACCTGCCTGAGCAATCATATCAACATTTAATTCTTCTTTAATCACAGTTTTTAATACATCTCGCATTATAGAATTTGGCTCATAATTCCAACCAGGATAATCAGAAATAATTTGCATATCAGCTTTTAAAAGTGATGCCAAAACTGTTATTTCGTTAGACAATTCTTCGCGAGCACTTGTCATAGGACTTCGAATCAAATAATAGCATTTTAAATGATTATCTTTTGTTTCTATTTGTCCAAGATTTAATGAAACAGTTGTTAAACCATCAATAACCATGCTTTTATTTTTAAATCCATTAGGTAATAAATATATTAAATCAATTGCCTCTTGACTTGTTTTTTCATCAAAACAAACTTCTGCTTTAAGAATTTGTTCTAATGTATAAGAGAAATTTGGATCACTTAATTCTAATTCAACCTTAATATCTTTTTCAATATCCTTAAAAATTCTATCAATAAATTTGATTGAAGTATCAGCTGCAAATTCTACCACACATTCTCTTGGAATAGCATTGGCTTTTAATCCTCCAACAACATTAACTAAACGTATACAAACGCTCTCTGATAATTTTTGTAACATTCTAAAAGCAATTTTATTCGCATTACCTCGTTCTTCACTAATAAATTTTGCTGAATGCCCACCCAGTAATCCAGTTATTTTGAAACGGAAAGTATTCCAATCATTTTTTATTAAACGCAATGATTTCGTCACAGTAACTCTTCTTCCACCTGAAGATGATACACAAGTTACTGCTTCATTTCCTGTATCCAAACCAATCATGCGCTTTGCTCGAATTTTATCAGCTTTGAGATGTCGTACTCCTATCATACCTACTTCTTCTTGGACAGTAAAAACACAATCTAATGGTGGATGCGCAATATCATTACTTGCTAATATAGCTAGCATGTAACTTATTGCATAACCATCATCTGCACCTAAAGTTGTTCCACGAGCATGTAGCCATCCATCTTCTATGTATAGTTCTAATGGGTCATTTTCAAAATCATGATTATAATCATAATCTTTTTCACAGACCATATCAATATGTCCTTGCAGCATAACAACTGGATGATTTTCATATCCTTTCGTTCCCTCTTTATAAATAATTACATTTTTCATATCATCTTGAAAAAATTTCAACTGATGTTGTTTCGCAAAGTCAACTAAATAATCACTTATCTTTTCTTCATGAAATGAACCTCTAGGAATTTTAGAAATTTCTTCAAAGTAGCTAAAAATTTCAACATTTGTATCTAAGATTGCCATAAGCTAACCCTCCACTTTTTATAACGAAAATATTATAACATATTTATTTAAAAACAATAATACTTTAGTGTTTATTTTTATATGTATAGATAAAACTAGAACATTATTTAATCGAAAACTATATTCTAAATTCTTTTGTAAAAATGATATGATCATAAATCAAAAAGTCTTATTATTTCATAAAGCCTCATCATTCTCATCTGCGTGTTCTGCCGTTTTAGACTGATATACTTCAACATAATCTTTTTTAATTCTTGACGAATTATCTTTTTATATAATTGTATGTCATATACATAATATATTTCATCAAATAAAAAGTATATTAAACAAAAATGTCAACAAAAATTTAATTTGACTCATTTGTGAATATACTTTTTAGAACATTTATATCTTGATAATTCAAATTGTTTTAATTTTATCAGTATTTATTTCTTGATTTCATTTGTGGGGACAAGATAACTTCTTGGATAGATTCTTGACCAGTTAATAACATCACAAGTCTATCGATACCCTTTCCACCTGTTGGAGATAATCCGTATTCCAATGCTTCTACATAATCTAAATCCATTTCAATCCATATATAATTTTTATACATGTTTTTACGTATTTTTGTGTATTAATGAATATAAAAAAAAGTAAAATTTGTAGGATTTATATTTAATTACTTCGTTTTGTATGCCAGAATGCATGCCACTTTATGAAAATATTCATATAACTAGTGATATCTATTTTTCATCATAATATTTCTTAATATTAAATTGTTAAAAAATTAGTATTTGATATAATGCATTTGTTATCGTCCCTCCTGTTTGGAGAGGAGGTGATATAATAGTGTCCGATTTGATAATCTCTGTTATGGCAGGTGTAATTGTTTATTACATATGCAAATGGTTAGACAGACATTTATAACGGTAACTAGCCTAGTGTTAAGTTCACTATAAAAACCAGAAAAGGTAAGGAGTCACGTTCCTTACCTTTTTGCATTGTGATACAACAATGTCCGATTTACGAATAGATTATAACACTGAATCTATTCAATTTCAAGTATTATTATTTTTCTTTGTTTTATACATAAATATCTTACTTTTCTAGACTAGTATTTTATCTACTTTTTAATTTATTAATTGAAAATCAAACAAATCCGAATTATAGCTAAATATAAATTGATAACATATTTAAGTTTTCACCTGGGAAGACGCATATATTATTTTCATCAAAATTTGAGAATTTTGAATGATTATATTGACTATCAGTTGATGCTACCGAGATTACAGTTGGTAAATTAGCCGGATATAATATATCTTTATCTCCATAATCGCCACTAGCTGCTATAACAGTAATATTTTTTTAGTAACTTCTATATTAGAGATGTCAGTTTCTAAACTAATATTCATTATAGTGGCACTATTTTTTCTGCCAAAACCAATCCTTTTAATAAATTTTCAAAAATACTTTTTCCATTTTGATCAGCAATTTTAATCAAAATCTCATTGACATCGGGTAATAATCCTTTTAAATTCATTTGTTCAAAGCCAAGCAATAATGATGTTAAAGCGGTTCCGTACCCAAGTTCATCTGTAATCTTTTCACTACCATCAATGACATTTCCCACTTTTACTATATTATTTTTGTTCTCTTCAAGAATTTGATTATTAATTCCTGTATCTAAAATTGCAATAATTTGTGAATCTCCTGATGAAATTGATGTCAAATCTACAGACTGCTCTTTTGATGTTTTTGAGGTTAGAATAATTATAAATCATAACGACGCCTAAAAGACGAGGTATGAACCCGCCCTATAAGGGCATGCTGTTGCGCACAGTCTTCACTCTTTGAAGCCTGACAGACGCAACGCTTTTACACGCTAACCCTCAAAAGAGCTTTTTATTTTTTGCTCCCTTTCACCGGCTTACCCGTAAACGGGTCTATAAATTCTTTCATGCTCATTTGATCATATAACTTGTCTTCCTGCAACTGGGTTTGGATATATTCTCTTATGACCTTCTTATTTTTTCCTACTGTATCGCATTATACCCTTCTGACCAAAAATGTCTATTTCCATATTTATATTTCAGATTGGCATGTCGATCAAATATCATTAATGCTGATTTCCCCTTCAGATAGCCCATAAATGAAGACACACTTTTCTTAGGTGGAATCATTACTAACATATGTACATGATCAGACATCAGATGTCCTTCTATAATCTCTACCCCCTGATATTTACATAACTGTCTTAAAATTTCTCCGATATCATTTTTTAGTTGATTATATATCACTTTTCGTCTATACTTTGGTGTGAAGACGATGTGATATTTACACATCCACTTCGTATGTGCTAAAGAGTTTGCTTTTTGAGCCATACTTATCATCTTTCCTTTC
>CAYSWW010000116.1:0-7068 GCA_964434915.1 uncultured Coprobacillus sp. | reverse complement strand
AGAATATAGGGTGACTCTTACCCCAAGTTATTCTACACCCCACAAGTTGGAAACCTCAGGTTATTGTGGAGTGCCTATTCTTCTACCTTAGAAAATTGATCTTTTCCAACAAAACATAATGGACAAACCCAATCTTCAGGTAAATCTTCAAATTTTGTACCTGCTTCTATACCATGATCAGGATCTCCAACAGTTTCATCATAGATCCAACCACAAACATCACATACATATTTCATTGTGACATCCTCCTTTACATATATTATGTGCCAATTCTTTTAATAATTGACGATCTTTTTCTTTCATAGCTCCTTTTATTGTAACAACCGGTTCAACATATTCCATGTTTTTCATTATATCTAAAGAAGCTCTCATCGTTCTATAAGCACTTGGTGCCCAAGATCCATTCTCAATAAATCCTATACAACGATTTTGTAAATTCTTTCCTTTCATATGTGCAATCAATGTTTCCATTGGTGCAAAAACACCACCATCATAACTTGAAGCCGCCAAAACCAAACAATCATAACGGAACATATCTGCAATAATATCAGCCGGGTCAGTTCTACAAACATCATAAAGAACAACTGTTTCCCCTGATGCTTCCAAAAGTTTCTTCAATTCAAGAGCCGCTTCCATTGTATGTCCATATATTGATGCACAAGCAATGACTACCCCACTTTCTTCAGGGGTATATGTACTCCATAATTGATAATAACGCATATATTTTTCAAGATTTGCTTCTAAAATAGGCCCATGTAACGGACAAATTTTCACAATTTCCAGAGTTGCTGCTTTCTTTAAAACATTTTGTACTTGTATTCCATATTTACCAACGATATTAGTATAATAACGTCTTGCTTCTGACAACCATTCTCCATTTTCATCTTCAAATGTTCCAAATGCATCAGCACTAAACAATATCTGATTTGTTTTTTCATAACTCATCATAACTTCAGGCCAATGAACCATTGGCGCCATAATAAACTGTAAAATATGATGCCCTAATTCTAAAGTGTCTCCCTCTTTAACAACTAAACGTTGAGTGGTTTGAGGAAGATCAAAATATTCATCAATCATCATAAATGTTTTCACATTACCAACAATTGTAATTTCAGGATATTTCTCACATAAAACCTGTATACATGCACCATGATCAGGTTCCATATGCGAAACAATTAAATAATCTGGAACTTTCTCATTTAAAACCTTCTCAAGATGTTCTAACCATTCACTTTGGACACGTTGATCAACAGTATCTAAGATTGCAATCTTTTGATCTAAGATTACATAAGAATGATATGTTACACCATGTCTTAAAGGATATTGTCCTTCAAAAAGATCTAAATCTTTATCATAAGCACCAACATTGATAATTGATTCAGTCACATTCATTCATTTTCACCTCACTTCTATTCTACACTAAAAAAGACATCTTTACAAAAGAAATGCTTTTATAATCGAAAGAGGATTGACAAGCAATCCTCTAAATTTTGACATTCACTGTATTCCCATCAGGACCAGGTGTTTCATTTAAATAAGATACAATTTTTTCTCTTGTTTCCTGGTTACTTACAACACATGATGACACCTTATCAGCTTTTCCTGCAACCAATGCATCTGCAAAACCAGAACATCCTGGATATCCACAGCCACCACAATTAGCTCCAGGTAACATTTCTAACACATCACTCACACGATGATCTTCTTCGACAACCAAAAATTTATTTGCAATTCCTAAAATAACACCTAACACAGCCCCAATGATGGTCAATGAAACAATAGCACTAATGTCCATCTTTGACTTCCTCCTTATGATGAGCACTATGATGACTGCATGCAAAGTTATTGCAGCCTTGACATTCACTCATATCTTCACACCCCTCAGGTTTAGGGGTCTTTTTATTCAGTATATACGTTCCAATAAAAATCCCAATTAAGAACGCCAACCATAATATTGCCCAAAAGCTCATTAAACAAGACCTGCGATTCCGGCAAGTGCACATGCCATGATTCCAGCTGTAATTAATGCAATCGGAACACCCTTAAAACTTTCTGGTACATTTGCAATTTCTAATCTTTCTCTAATTAAAGCAAACAAATAAATCACAATGGTAAAACCAATTGGAACAGATAAACCAGCAATTGCTGCTTCAATAAAAGTATATCCAGCACTGATATTATCTAAAGCGACCCCTAACACTGCACAGTTTGTTGTAATCAAAGGTAAATAAACTCCCATTGCTTTATAAATTTCAGGACTTGTCTTTTTTAAAAACATTTCAACAAATTGAACAAGTGAAGCAATAACCAAGATAAATGTAATCAAATCTAAATATTCAATTTCAAATCGTACCAAAACTTGATAATACAAAACATATGTCACCAAAGATGCAACAAAAATAACAAATGTGACAGCATAACCCATATTTAATGCGTTCTTAGGTTTCTTAGAAACACCTAATAATGGACAAATAGCATAGAATTTACTCAATACAACGTTATTCACAAATGTTAATCCAATAAATAAACTTACTAATCCCATCCTATTTTCCCTCCACTTTCTTTGCTTTATTTGCTTTTCTTATTTTCATAAATTGAATAAAAGCAAGAATACATCCAAGTGTCATAAATGCACCAGCAGATTGAGTAAATAATGACACTGCATAATCTGAAAAAATTTCAAATTGAAAAATAACTTGAGAGGCATCAAAAGGATTATATAATGATAAACCACCAGTTCCAATTAACTCTCTAAAGAATGAAATAATCAAAACAGCCATCGTATAACCTAATCCCATACCTAAAGCATCAAATAAAGAATCAATCACACCATTCTTAGAAGCAAAACTCTCTGCACGTCCAAGAATAATACAATTCACGACAATCAATGGAATAAAAACTCCCAAAGATTCATATAAAGCTGGTGTATAAGCATTCATTAACATTTGTACACATTTTACTAATGTTGCAATAATAATAATGAAAACAGGAATTCTTATTTCATTAGGAATAATCTTTCTTAACAATGAAATAATCACATTACTCATAACCAAAACACATAAAACTGCTACACCCATACCTAAGGCATTTGTCAATGATGTTGTAATAGCTAGAGATGAACATAGACCTAACATCAAGACAAAGATTGGGTTTTCAGCAAATAAACCATTTTTGAAAATATCAAATTTTTTCATCTATGCTCCCTCCTATTCAAAATTCTCTGCATAATGAGCCGTTACTTCTTCAATACCATTAACTACTGCTGATGAAGAAATAGTTGCGCCAGAAATCGTATCAATAGAATCACCAATATTTTGGCCAACAATACTATCCTTAAAGTCTTCATCACCAACTTTAGAACCATAGCCCTTTGTCTCACCAGTACAATCAAGCACTTCAAATCCCTGATATGTACCATCATCACCCAAAGCAATCAAGAAAATAATTGGACTACTTGTTCCACCATAACCACTCACACTACATTTATAAATATAACCATATCCTTCAGCTTGATAAACCCCTTGAATAGAAGAATACTCAGAAGTATCCGTATCAATAGCTTTAAATTGAGCAGATGGATAAATTTTAACTAAATTCTCTTTCTCACTTGCAATTGCAGCTTCTTCGATAATTGGTTCCGTTACATTATAAACCAATGATAAAGCCGCACCTGAAAGACCAGCAACAACTGCAAGGAAAAGACCTAATGATATAATCTTTTTCATAAACAAACCTCCTATTTTGTTGCTGCAATTGCTTTTCTAATTGCAGTGACAATTCCTTCCGTTGTCATCGTTGCTCCTGTAGAAGTATCAACACCTTCAAGATCATCATAGCTAAACTCACTATTTAAGAATTGTTCATAAAAAGCTAGACCTTTCTCTGTAGCTTTTGAAGTTCCTTTGATCAATTCAGCACCATAATATTCTGTTTCACCAGGAGCATCTAAAATTTCCACACTCTTAACAATTTCATTAGTTTTATCAATTGTCACACGAATCGTCATTGGATTATCTTCGCCACCATATCCGGCTTCTGTTATTGTATAAGTATAAATATCTCCATCTACTTCACAATCCATTTGACTCATAATAATAGCACCTTGAATGGCGCTCACAAGACCTTTTGTTGTCATTGTTGCACCTGTAGATGTATCTACACCTTCAATATCAGACACATTAAACTCGCTATTCAAGAATTGTTCATAGAAAGCTAGAGCTTTTTCTGTAGCTTTTGAAGTTCCTTTGATCAATTCAGCACCATAATATTCTGTTTCACCAGGATATTCTAAAACCTCAACAGAAGTCACTGTATCTCCAGAAATCATGACTTGAACTTTCATTGGTGAACTTTCTCCACCATAACCATAAGCTTCCATAATATAGCCACCATCAATCACTTCTAAAACACGCCAGTTATAAGCATTCGCTTCCTCTTCTGCCTTGGCTTTAGCTGCTTCCTCTTCTTTTAAGCGTTCTTCTTCTGCTTGAGCTTCAGCAGCAGCGACATCACTTTTAATGTCTTGAGCAATACCAAAGACGCATCCACAAGCGACAGCTAAGCATAAAACAATAGATAAAATTTGTTTTCCAATATTTTGATTTGTTCTTCCTAAAACCAATGAATCAATCCAAGGTGTTAACATATTCATCATTAAAATAGAGAATAATGCCCCTTCAGGATAGTTCGCTTTCAAACGAATAATCATTGTTAAGAAACCTAATCCTATACCAAATAAAATCTTGCCCAACGGACTTGTCGGAGACGTTACCGGATCCGTTGCCATAATGATTGCTCCAAAAACAACACCACCAATGAAAAGATGTGTTAATGGATAAGTTAAAAGATTCAATCCACATGCTAATGCATAAACTTCAGCTAAAACCAATACAGTTCCCAAATAAGCAACTGGAATTCGTACATCAAATACTCTTCTTAATGCCAAAACAACACCAACAATTAAGATGATCCAAATACATGTTTCTCCTAATGTTCCACCATGATTTCCTAAAAATAAATCAAGCAATGTATAGTTGAAAGCATCGCCACCCATCCAGTTAGTACTTGCCAAAGCAGCAGCTGGTGTTGCTGCAGATGTAATATCAAAATCACCACTTGTTACAGATTTCATTGCATCAATATAAGGCAATAACTGTGAACCAAATGATAAATGAACAACCACTCGTCCAACTAAAGCCGGATTGAAAATGTTGCTACCAAAACCACCAAAAACCAATTTTCCAAAGAAAATTGAAATAAATGATCCAATCGCAACAACATATAAAGGAGTTCCAATAGGTAAAGTCAAAGCAAAAATAATTGAAGTGACCCAAGGAAAACTTCCTTTCAAATGTTCTAATATATGATTCTTATGAATCAAAGCCCAAACAATTTCAGTTGCCAATCCGACAACAATAGAAACAACATAAATCAAAATAGCTTTGATCATAGGTTCATTAGATAAATAATGATAATATAAATTCCATATTGAATATGCAACAATCACCAACAATCCGATTGTTAAATCTCTCATAATACGCTGTGTAGAAAGCTTTTGACGATAGTTTGGTGATGTTCTTTGTAAAGTTATCTTCATCCATTCTCCCTCCCTATGCTTTTCTTCTCTTTTGTGCTAATTGAACACGGCGTTTTGCTTTAGCAATCATATCTGTCACTTCAATTTTACTTGGACAAATATATGTACACATACCACATTCTACACAACGGTCAACTTCTAATTTTTCAATCAATTCAACATTGGCTGCTTTTTCACCTTGCATGATACGTACCGGTTGTAAATGAGCAGGACAATGTAATGTACATTCACCACATTTTAAGCATGGTAAAGGTTTGATGTTTTCTTTCTTTAAGACAGTGATCGCATTACAATGAGAATAAATCACAAATGTATCATTCATCACTGATTTACCCATCATTGGTCCACCACCAAGCAAGAATCCATCACAATCATCATCAATATAACCACCAATTTTTTCAACAATATAATTGACAGGTGTTCCTACAGCTACTTCAACATTTTGCGGATTCTTTAAACCATTTCCAGAAAATGTAATAACACGATGCGTAATCGGTTCTCCCTTACGAATACCTTTTGATACAGCTATAGCTGTTGAAGAATTATTCACAATAACACCAATTTCAGCAGGTAATTTGTCATACTCTTTCTTAAAAACAGTTCTCACAACTACCCTTTCCCATCCCATTGGATAACGATCAGGAACTTCCCTTGGTTCAATATTTGGATAATTCTTTGCCTCTTCTACCAATAATTCCATTAAATCAGGCTTATGCTCTTTAATTGCAATAATTGCATTCTTAGCATTAGCCGCTTTCATCAAGAATTGTGTTCCATCAAATAATGCCTTAATATCACGTTTCATCGCAAGATGATCACTTGTTAAATAAGGTTCACACTCAACCCCATTAATTAAAATAGTTTCAATATTTTCAGGATGAGCATATTTGATATAGGTTGGAAATCCTGATCCTCCCAAACCTACAATTCCTAATTCTTTGATTGCTTCCCAAACATCTTCTTGACTCATGTTACTAGGATCAGCAATATCTATTGCTTTGATCCTTTCGTTTTTATGATCATTTTCAATAACAATATGTTGTTGCAATCTTTTTGAAGCATGCATACGTTTTTCTATCCCTTTAACTGTTCCAGAAACAGATGAATAAATAGGAACATACATACTCTTGCGAGTTGCTAATTTAGTTCCTATACAAACATGATCCCCTTCTTTTACATGAATATCAAAATCATTTGCTGTTCCTAAAACGAGGGGAATATACACAACGTCCGGTGCTTCTATGGCCAAAATAGATTTATCTTTTGTCAAACCTTTTTGTCCATCTAATTTCACTTTTCCTCTTCCAGATAAAATTGACATTGTATCCCTCCTAATACCAATCTATTATATCATTAACTTTCCGTTTTGAAAACAAGAATTATTTGTTAAAAGCACAAGAGCAAAAAAAAAAGGTTGCCAATGTCATTAAGTTAAATGGTATTATGAGATTTTAAGGATTAAGTTAAGGTAC
>CAYSWW010000115.1:0-7094 GCA_964434915.1 uncultured Coprobacillus sp. | reverse complement strand
TAGACAAGAAAAATAATAATTTATTTTAATTTCTTAATATATCCTTCATCATCATAATAATAAGACTCATCAAATTTCATAAAATGCAACCTTTCTAACAATTTCTTAGAACGAATATTATCATGATAAACATAACAAATCACCTTTTTAAAACGATAAACTTCTTTCATATATTGACAAAATGCACTGACAACCTCACTGGCATATCCTTGTGACCAATAATAACTATCCAAAGTATATCCTAAAATAAAGACTTTTTTTGTCACAATTTCCACAAATAAATCACCAATCATCAAATTATTTTCTTTTAAAACAATAGCCAAATGATAATTATCTTTAGGCTGATTCCAAGAAGTCATTTGCATACAATGCACGATTCGTTTCTTTGCTTCCTGCATACTATAGGAAACCCATGATTGATATCTCGCTACCTCTTCCTTATTTCGATATTCACACATTCTGATAGCATCATTTAATTGTAAATGTCTGACATATAATCTTTTCGTTTCTAATAACATTTTTATCCCTTATTTCAAATGATAATAGATAAACAACATACGATCTTTACCACTCATATCTTTAATGATTTCATAAGGAATATCTGGAAAATAATATTGAACAGCTTCTTCCATCAACTGACGTTGATCAAATCCCATTTCAAATGCTAATAATGCCTTTTCCTTAAGAACTTCTTTCACTCTCGAAAAAATCTGACGATAAAAATATAATCCATCTTTACCACCAAATAAAGCAACATGCGGTTCATTATCTTTGACTACACTCTCTATCTCTTGATCATATGGAATGTATGGTGGATTAGAAACAAAAATATCCACTTTTATTCCTTTTTCAATCAAAGGCTCTAGCATATCCCCTTGAAAAAATTCAACTATTGCTCCTAACCTTTGAGCATTCAATCTCGCAACTTCTAATGCTGTCTCACTAATATCGGTTGCATACACATGAAGTTTACTTTCTTCTAAAGCCAAAGAAATCCCAATTGCACCAGAACCGGTTCCAACATCACATAGATCAATTGACTCATACGCTTCAAAATAATCATCAATACGATAAAGAATATTTTCTACCAGTTCCTCAGTTTCATAACGTGGAATCAAAACATTTTCATTCACAATAAAATCTCTACCAAAAAAAGTTTCTTTCCCTTTAATATATTGAATTGGCTCGCCATCTAAATATCTTTGCATACCAGCCTGAAAAGCAACTAATAAATCCTCATCTACTTCTTCATTCATTATAAGATATAACTGGTGAGGTTCTTTATTTGCCAAATGATAAAACAATACCTTCGCAACATTACAATCCTTATCTTTTTCATCTAATATTGCTTCACTTTGACGAATTAGCTCTCTTACTGTCATTAATTTTCTTCTCCTGCAAGTTTTAATCTTTGATCCTCATTTATCAAAGATTCAATAATATCATCAAGTTTTCCTTCCATGATACGATCTAACTGCTGAATTGTTAATCCAATACGATGATCTGTCACACGATTTTGAGGATAGTTATATGTTCTTATCTTTTCTGCTCTATCTCCGCTTCCAATCTTACTACGTCTTTCACTACCTAAAGCTTCTTCTTGTTCACGTAATTTCATTTCATAAAGTTTTGCACGCATTGCACGCATTGCCTTATCTTTATTATCATGTTGACTACGTCCATCCTGTGACGTTGTAACAATGCCTGTTGGAATATGCGTAATACGAACAGCTGAATCTGTTTTATTAATATGCTGTCCTCCAGCTCCTGATGCACGATATGTATCAATTCTTAAATCATTCGAGTTGATTTCAACATCAACTTCTTCTGCTTCCGGCATCACAAGAACAGTTGCTGTAGATGTATGCACACGGCCTTGCGTTTCTGTCTTAGGAACACGTTGTACACGATGTGAACCAGATTCAAATTTTAATTTAGAGTATACTCCTTCACCTTTCACCATAAAGGATATCAAAGAATATCCTCCTGCTTCACTATCTTGGACTTCTATGACTTCAACTTTCCAGCCTTGAGATTCTGCATATTTAACATACATTCTATATAAATCTCCCGCAAATATATTTCCTTCATCCCCGCCTGCTGCACCACGGATTTCTACGATTACATTTTTATTATCATTTGGATCTTTAGGAATTAATTCAATATGTAATTTTTCTTCTATAAGTGGTTTATTAGCCTCTAATTCACTTAATTCTAATTCAGCCATTTCTCTAATTTCCGGATCTTTTTCTTTTAATAGTTCTTTGGCTTCTTCAATACCATTTAAAACTTTTTGATATTCTTGATATAAGCGATAAGCTGATTCAAGCGACGCCTGTTCCTTAGAAGCTTCTGTCATTTTTTGAATATCATTAGCAATACTTGGATCCATGAGTATTTCATTTAATTCTTCATATCTTCTTGCGATTGTTTCCAATCTTTCCATCATATTATTCATACTTTCGCCTCCAAATCGTTTCCATTATAATATAAACAAATCAAATAAGCAAAATAATCTTATTTTTTCTATTGACAAATCTTTTCTCATTGACATGATTCTTTGTATTTTTTATACTACAATAGAAATGGAGGTATCAATAATGTTAAAAGCAATAATATTTGATATGGATGGTTTAATGATAGATAGCGAAAGAGCAACTTATCAATGTTATGTTGATGTTTTAAAGAAATTGAATCTCACAATGTCCGAAGAATTTTATAAAGCATTATTAGGAAAAACACTTCAAACAGTAACTCAAGCGTTCTATCAACAGTATGGTTCCTCTTTTCCTTTAGACCAAGTCTTAAATGATGTACATGATCTTTTAGATAAACGCTTTGAAACACAAGGAGTTCCTATTAAAAAGGGATTAATCGCATTATTATCATTTCTTAAAGAAAACCATTATCTTACAATTATCGCTACTTCAAGCACAAGAAACCGAGTTGATCGTATTTTAGAAATAGCCCATTTAACTCAGTACTTTAATGATAGTATTTGTGGTGATGAAGTAACCCATGGTAAGCCTGACCCAGAAGTCTTCTTAAAAGCGTGTGAAAAGTTAGGGGTTGATGTTAATGAAGCCTTGGTATTAGAAGATAGTGAAGCAGGCATACAAGCAGCTTATAATGCTCATATTCCAGTTATTTGTATTCCTGATATGAAGAACCCTGATTCACAATATCAAGCAATGACAACTCAAATTCTTCACTCTTTAGATGAAGTTATGACTTTTCTACAAAAATAATCATCATTTCATTCATTTTCCACATCTATCCTTTACTATAAGATAAAGGAGGTTAGTGGTATGAATTTTTTTAAACATAAATGGTTGATTTTCTGTGGATTTCTTTTTATAGGGTGTATCTTATGTATCAATATCTATGTTTGTCAATCAACAAAAAATCAGATTTTTAAAGAATTAGAAAATGCTGATTGTATTTTAGTCTTAGGAGCAGGGGTAAAAAAAGATCATACACCTAGCAATATGTTAAATGATCGTTTAGAAGCTGCTATTTCTTTATATAATCAAGGAAAAGCCCCAAAGATAATTATGAGTGGTGATCATGGTCGGGATGATTATGATGAAGTCAATGTCATGAAAAATTTCGCAATAGAAAAAGGTGTTCCATCTTCTGATATTTTTATGGATCACGCTGGTTTTTCAACATATGAGAGTCTTTATCGTGCTAAAAATATCTTTCAAGCAAAAAAGGTGATTATTGTCACTCAGGACTATCACCTTTATAGAGCATTATATATTGCTAATCAATTAGGGATTGAAGCAGTTGGTTATGCTGCCAATCCACGTACATATAGTGGACAATTTAAACGTGACATCAGAGAATGCATAGCAAGATGTAAAGACTTTATCATCTGTTTTTTATCAACCAAAGCCAACTTATTTAGGTGAAAGTATTCCTGTCAGTGGCGATGGTGATGTCACTAACGATCGACCATTTAAAGATCTTTCGTATAATTATAATGATCTTTAACATAGCCATGCGCTTCATAAAAGTGCTGAGCTTTTTTTCTATATGTAGATGTTGATAATTCTATTTCTTCTAAATCTAATTCTCTAGCCTTTTGTTCAACATGCTTTAACAATTGCTCACCAATCTTCATGCTACGATATGAGGGCAAAACAACCAATTCTACAATCTCACCAGTATCACGATGATGATGCAAATAATGATGAACATGTAAACTTATAAAGCCAACAACGTTCTTATCAACACGATATACATAATAAAATATATCAGGATTTTGTAACTGCTGAAGATATAATTGTTCAAATCTTTGCTTGTTAATCTGATCTTGTTCCAATTCACAAATTAACCCATAAACCGCTTCTAAATCATCCTGCAATGCCTCTTCTATCAAGATTAAACTCTCCTAACCTAAATCTTCACCATTTGTTTCAATAACTTTTTTATACCAGTAAAAAGACTCTTTTCTTCTTCTTGAAAAATCACCAGTTCCGTCATCATATCTTTCAACAAAGATAAATCCATAACGTTTTGCCATTTCACCTGTAGATGCAGAAACCAAATCAATACATCCCCAAGGAGTATAACCTCTTAAATCGACACCATCTAAAACAGCTTCATGCATTTGTTCAATGTGACTTCTTAAATAATCAACACGATAGTTATCTCTGATTTTTCCATCTTCGTCTATTTTATCATAAGCACCCAAACCATTTTCTACAACAAAAATTGGTATTTGATAACGATCCCAAATTTCATTCAATGAGAATCTTAAACCTTCTGGATCAATTTGCCATCCCCAATCAGATGCTTTCAAATAAGGGTTAGGTACACCACCTAAAATATTTCCTTTACCTGGTACTTGTTTTTCAGGATCAGCAGTATGGCAATTTGACATATAGTAAGAAAATGTATAGAAATCAACAGTTCCAGCCGCAAGAATCTCATCATCACCAGGTTCCATATATACAGTGATATTGTTATCTTTAAAATATCTCTTGATATAATTAGGGTATTTCCCTCGACATTGGATATCACCACAGAACCAGTTCATTAAATGATTTTGTTGTTGATTTTCTATTTCATCAGCAGGATTACAAGTTAAAGCATAGCTTGTTGCCATAATTTGCATACAACCAACTTGATTGTTTGGATCAATTTCATGCGCCATTTTTACAGCTAAAGCACTTGCTAAAAACTGATGATGTAAACCTTGGAAACGATTGTTAGGTACATCAACTTGCGACATAAAGTCCATAGGTTTAATTTCATTCAAAATTCCTTGTCCTAAAAAAGCTCCCATTGCTGTTGTTGCGCTATTAATTTCATTAAAAGTAAGCCAATATTTAACTTTTCCTTTATAACGTGTAAAAATAGCTTTACAGAAATGCAAATAACAATCAATTTGTCTTCGATCAACCCATGAATTCCATTTCTTTGTCAAAGCAAATGGGGCTTCATAATGTGAAATTGTAACCATTGGTTCAATACCATATTTCAAACATTCGTCAATCAAATCCTCATAAAACTTCAAACCTTCTTCATTTGGTTCACTTTCATCTCCGTTCGGGAAAATACGTGTCCATGCAATTGAAAAACGATACATTTTAAATCCCATTTCTGCAAATAAAGCAATATCTTCCTTATAACGATGATAATGATCAATAGCATCATGTGAAGGATAGAATGTTCCCTCTTCTAAAACCGGTGTGATTCTTTTACTTTTTGTTGCTGTTCCACCTGTACAAATATCAGGACAAGAAATTCCTTTACCGCCTTCTTGCCATCCTCCTTCTAATTGGTTAGCGGCTGTAGCACCACCCCAATAAAATCCTTTTGGAAAACTCATTTCAATTACTCCTCCTTTTTGTACTTCTTGCTTTTTATACTTCTATTATAAAAAATAATAATAGGATTTACATCATTTTTTCAAAAAATGAAAGCTTTCTCACTTATGAATTGTTTGTATCGCAATACATCCTGGACCACCTTGTGCAATAAAAACAGGCGACAAATCATACAGTTCAATCATAACATTTTGAAAAACACTTTGTAGTTGATCAACAACACCTTTTGCTTGTTCTAAAACACCTGCATGTGTCACATAAATTTTATAGTTTTCATCAACATTCATTTCTTGAAAAGCCTTGATCACTTCTTTAACAGCCATTCTTACAGTTTTTTTAATTGTATACTTTTCTAAACGTTTTGCATCCTTTGTTTTTACCATAACTGGTGTTATTTTCAACATACCGCCTACAGTTGCAGCTAAAGGCGTTAAACGTCCCCCTCTTTTCAAAAAACCAAAATCTTGAGGAATCAAAAAAGATTTCTCACTTGCAATGCTCTTATACAACTCACGTTTAATATTTTCTAATGTCAATCCCTTTTCCCTTAATTGAACAGCTTTTTCAACCAAATATTTCTGTGGGCCACACAAAGTCATTGAATTCATGACATGGATATGATCATGATTTTCTATTATCATTTTTGCTCCCAACACACTTTGATATGTGCCTGACAATCCATCAGCCATATTGATAACCAAAATCTCTTCATCAGAATATTTTTCAAATAAATTTAATGCTTCACCAACCGAGGGTTGTGAAGAACTCGGAATATGTCCTTCTTTTACCATTTTTAAAAAAGTATGACTATCAATATCAACAAATTCCTTATAACTCTTATTATTAATAATGACATGTAAAGGTAAAACATCTACTCCTATCTTTGCTCCTTCTTGAGGAGTTAATAATGCCCCAGTGTCTGTTATAATTCTCATTTACTCCATCTCCTATCTTTCCTTTATTATAAAGTATCAAACATATTCTCTTATGTCAATAAAGATAGTTTTGAAAACTACATAAAACAGTTAAAAACATCTTTTTCATAAAATGAATTAAAATTTCAAAATATTATTTTTATTTTATCTTATCATATATAAATAGATACACAAATGTCACTAAAGAATAATCTGAAAATGCCTAAAAACGTATTAAGATTGAGTATGTTGAAACATAAAAAAGGACTCTAAAAAGAGCCCCAAAATTTATGACTATTTAAAATAACTGTGGGTTTAGAGTCGCTATAAAATAACTTGTGGT
>CAYSWW010000114.1:0-7182 GCA_964434915.1 uncultured Coprobacillus sp. | reverse complement strand
TGATTATATAAATAAATTTTATTATCCTAAACTTTTTCAAAATCATTAAAATATACAATCATATGATATATCTCTTCACATGATTCTTGTTTTCCTTTCATAATCCACAAGGTACATAGATTAAAATACTTACTCCAAAGAAAAACCATAAAATACTCAGCATTTTCTCGAATGAATGGATTGTCACAATTTTTGATATATTCATTTGTCATCTTAGTATTATATTGAGCAATATAATCCAATAGATTCCACTTCATTAAAGCTAACAATAACATTGTATTTTGATCAAAAAAATGAATAATATCTTTGATAAAAGTTGGACTTTTCAAATAATTTAAATCACCCAACTTACCTTTAAATGCTTCTTGATGTGCTTGTCGATAAACCACTTTTAAAACATCTTCATTACCATTAAAATTATTGTAAAAAGCATTTCTTGACACTTTCGCTTTTTCGGTTAATTCTTTAATAGTTAAATGTTCTATGGATCTTGTTTGCAATAAATCAATTAAAGCCTTAGTAATTTGTTTTTTAGAATATTCAGATTTTCCACTCATTTATTCATCACCTATATATGATTATATAAAATATATTGTCTAAATCGCAACAAATTTTCTTTATTTGTACTTATAAATGAACATCACTTGTTTTCAAAATTTATATTTTATAGAATAAACAAAAAAGGAGGATTTCATATTATGAAAGATTATTTTGGTTATCAAGGAAAAGTTGTTGTTGTGACAGGAGCAGCTTCTGGGATGGGAAAAGCAACAACTGAAATGTTAGTTGATTTAGGTGCAAAAGTATATGCTTTGGATTGGGCAGAAGTTAAAGTTGCAGGAATTGAAGAATATATTCATACAGATTTAAGTTTAAAATATTCAATTGATAAAGCTTTTGAAAAAAATACCTCAAGACATTGATTCGTTTTTTGGAATTGCAGGTGTTTCAGGGGTCAAAACTGATTTTTTAACAACTGTTAAAATCGACTTAATTTCTAATAAGTATATCTGTGAAAAAATATTAGTTAATAGAATGAAAGAAAATAGTAGCATTGCCTTTATGACATCAACTGCTGGAGTAGGTTGGGAACTAGAAGGAAATAAAAAATACTATCTTCCAGTTGTTCAAGCTGATGGATGGGATGAAGCCGTACAAGTCATAGAATCATCACCATTCGTTTATTTACCTGGTAATTTAGGTTATTCTTTTTCAAAGTTAGCAATGAATTATTTAGTTGCACAATACCAAGCTCAATTTGCTAACAAAAAGATTAGAGTTAATGCCGTCTTACCTGGTTCAACAGATACTGGATTAACAGATGATTTCTCATTATTAATTGGTGGTAAAGATAATTTATTAGAATACACAGGTTATGCAAAAAGATTAGCATTATCTCAAGAAATGGCAGCTCCTATTGTTTTCTTAAACAGTCAATGTGCTTCATATGTTTCAGGTGAATTGATGATTGTTGATTATGGTTCTACCATTGAAACAACAGCACAAATAAAAGAAAATCCATCATCATTTACATTTGATATGATTATGCAACAAATGTTACAGACAAAAGAAAATGATTAAAGAATATCTTGAAAGGATATTCTTTTTTCATGAGGATAGCTGATTTCTAATATAAATAGCTAAATGGTATACAGATATGTAAAATTATATGAGCAAGCGTTATTTTTTCTTTATATATTGCATTAATGACATATATTCAAATTAATAAAACAAAGAATTTGCTCCCTTGTTTTATTTATAATGAGTTATTTCGAATAATCAATAATAACATTCAATACTTCATCAATATGTAAAGCTTTTTCAATAGCATCAGCTAATTCATCAATTGGTTACTCATGGGTAATAATCAATTCTATGTCCCATCGATGGATTTCCATTATTTTCATCACATCTTCAACAACTCATATTTTTATCATACTCACCTTTTGCTAAACTTATCCACTCTTAAATCGATTTTTATTTCAGAATTATTATGTTTAACTTTTCAAGATGATTTTTATAAAAAATAAAGCCATCAACGTTATGTAAACGTGATGACTAACATAGAATTTTATTATTGACCATGTCTACTTGACAAGGTATCACAAACTGAATATTCATTTCCTTTCGCATTCATGATCAACATCTGTAAACGATTCTCAATATTAGCAAAGCTTACATCAGGATCATAATCTAAAGGTAAAATTTGGACATCTGGATATATTTCTTTCAAACGTTTGACAATACCTCGTCCAACAATATGATTTGGCAAACAACCAAAAGGCTGCAAAATAATAAAATTCTTACATCCATTCTTAGCATGATGTAATATTTCCCCAGGAATCAATATCCCTTCACCAGCATCAAATGTATGATGAATAATAGAATCACTTTCCTTTGCCAAATCTGATAAGCGACATACCGGTTCATATAATGGATGTTGTTTCGCTATAGAATCAGCCAACTGATGAGCCAAGTCAAAGAAGTGATCAGCAATATACAGCCAAGATTTTTCTTTAAATGTTTTGTTCAAATGATACTCTCTGATTCTTGTATCTTGATAAAAATATGTTTTTCTAATAACATCTGTCATTCTTGCTTCTATAATCTCAAAACCATTTTTCTCCAGATAATCTTCAATATCATGATTAGCTCCAGGATGAAAATTCAACAAATATTCACCAACAATTAAGACACGAGGTCTTAATTGACTACGATCATAAGCCACTTGATTCATCTTATCAATAGCAACCTTAAAACCTTTTTTAGCTCCATGAATTCCTTTTTTCTCTAATCCTTCAATTAAAGCATCCATTCCCTCATCAAAAGCTTTTTGTGTGCTACCTTCAACCAATTCATATGGTCTAATTTTACGTAATAACTCTTCTAAAATATCAATCATTGGTAAAGCAAAAGCAATTCTTAATGATGAAGAAAGATTCATTTTAAAAGCAGGATGCAAATGATGATAATCCACATCATCATTCGTAATAATTGGCACATCTTTATATCCTGCATCATCCAATGCTTTTCTAAGCAATGCACTATAATGTGTCAAACGACAATCACCGATATATTTTCCCATTCCAATTGCAATCTGATGTATGTCATATTTACCGCTTTCTAGTTCAGCCAATGCCTCACCAATAACAATTTGTGCTGGAAAACAAATATCATTATGTACATATTTCTTTCCTAAATAAATGGCTTTTTCCCTTCCTATTTCCAAAGGAACCGCTTTAATATGTTGTGAAGAAAGAGCCGCTGACATAATGCGACAAAAAGCATGTGAAGTATTAGGCACCAAAACTGTTTTGTCTTTCACTGACTGTTTATCAAATTTTTGAGGATAAGGATCCGTTAATGCATTAATTTTCAGTTCTGTATTCATTGAATGTTTCATATTCACTGTTTCAATAAATGAACGAACTCTAATTCTTAATGGTCCTTGTATGTCACTTTCATCTAATTTTAAAACAAGTGGTGTTTTATGTGATATTTCTTTCATCAATCTAATGATTTCATCTGATAAATAAGCATCATGCCCACATCCAAAGCTTACAATCTGTACATATTCCAAATGCGTACTTTGCGCAGCAATAATCGCTGAAGATAACATTCTGGCATGATAGTTATTGACAATGTCTAGACGACTTAGACTTAAATCTACATCTTCGCTGCCTGGTATTGAATCAACAGTAAGAACCGGAATACCTAAACGTGTTAACATTGTTGGTAATTCATGATTGACCAAAGGATCGTTTTGATAAGGTCTTGATGCTAAAACGACTGCATATTTCCCATTTTTTTCAACTTCATCTATCACTTTTTGACCAGCTTTCTTCATTTGTTGATGGAAACTATTTTGCGCTTGATCAGCATATTGAATTGCTTTTTGAATATCTTCTTTCTTTAATCCAAATGTTTCCACCATATACTTTTCAATTTGTTTATTACGATCGTCAACACTGTACCAATAAAACATTGGAGCATCGTATATCACCCCAAAACGTTTTTGCGGATTATCTGAATTTTGAATAACTAATGGATATCCTTTCACAACTGCACACATTGATTCACTTGTTTTTTCGGTATTTTCAGTAGGCACATTACTAATGATTGGCATAAAAATCCGATCAACTTTTTTCTCCACTAAATTACGAATGTGTCCATGTACCAATTTAGCTGGAAAACAAACAGTATCTGACGAAACAGATGATAAACCACTTTCATATATTTTTCGCGTACTTGTATCAGAAATGATAACATCAAAACCAAGTGCTTTAAAAAAGGTTTTCCAAAAAGGCATATTATCCCAATAAGAAAGAACTTTTGGTAATCCTATCGATATAGAACGGTGAATCTTAGGTTGCCCATATTCATAATCCTTAAATAAGAGTTTCTCTCTTAAATCGAAAAGATTAGGAACAGCTTTTTCATTTTTTAGTTTTTCTTTCAATTTTTGTAAAACATCTTTATCTTTGGGATTTCCTATAATCTCACCTTTTTCACAACGATTATTCGTAATCCATGATTGCCCATTAGAAAAAGTCAAAATTGTACGTTTACAATGATTGGCACAAAATGGACATGGTGTATTAGATTCTTGCTTATATGAAAAAGAATCTAATGCATCTAAACCAATAAATGACTTTTGAACATCTTTCTTTTGCATATACTCTTTCGTCAATAAAGCAACTCCAATGGCTCCCATAATCCCTGGATAAGACGCACGAATGACTTCTTTACCAATATATTGTTCCATGGCACGTAAAACAGCATCATTTTCAAATGTTCCACCTTGTACAACAATTTTATTCCCTAAAGAATCTAAATTAGCAATACGTATAACCTTAGTAAAAACATTCTCAATGATAGAACGACACAAACCAGCCATGATATCTTCGGCTGTTTTTCCATTTCTTTGTTCAGTAACAATACTACTATTCATGAAAACAGTGCAACGACTACCTAATATTGCAGGATTTTTTGATTGAAAAGCTACTTTTTCAATATCCTCAACAGAAATATTCAAGTTTTTCGCAAAATTTTCCAAAAAAGATCCACAACCAGAAGAACACGCTTCATTCACTACAATATTTGTTACAATTCCATGATCTAACCAAATGGCTTTCATATCCTGTCCACCAATATCTAAGATAAATGAAACATCTTTTTCATAGAAATTAGCTGCTTTCGCATGTGCCACTGTTTCAACAACATGATATTCAGCATTGAAAGCTTTAGCAAACAATTGTTCTCCATAACCAGTTGTTCCAACAGCAACTATATCTAAAAGAGCCCCATTATTTTGATACTTATCTCTTAAATCTATTAATGCTTTTTTAGCAATCTTTAATGGTTCTCCTTCATTTGAAGCATAAAACGTATCAATCAATCGATCATTTTCATCCATCAATACGAACTTTGTCGTTGTACTTCCTGAATCAATTCCTAAATAAGCATGAATAACATCACCTTTTTGTGGTCTATAAAAATCTTTTGTTAGCTTTTGGTGACGTATCATAAAAGCTTGTTTTTCTTCCTCATTCTCAAAATATAAAGGTCCACTTTGACTTTTTTCAACTGTATTATGACGTAATTGATTTTCAATGAGCTCCAACAATTCTTGAATTGATATCACTTGCTTTGAATCTTTAAACATACTATTTAAAGATAACGCTGCTCCATAAGCAATCATGGTCTCCGGTTGTTCAGGAACCAAGATATCTTCATCCTTAAGATTTAAACGCTGTGCAAAAACATCTATTAAAGTTGGATTAAATGTTAGTGGTCCACCTTCAAAAGCCACTGGTTTTTCAATATCCAACCCTTGCGCAAGCCCTCCAATTGTTTGTTTCGCAATCGCATGAAAAGCTGAAAGAGCTAAGTTTTCTTTAGATATTCCTTGATTCAATAATGGTTGTATATCTGTTTTCGCATACACACCACAACGTCCAGAAATATCATAAACACTATCTCCTTGATTAGCCAATTGATCAAAATCTTCAATTGGAACCTTTAAAAGTGAAGCTATCTCATCAATAAAAGCTCCTGTCCCTCCTGCACAACTTCCATTCATACGCATTTCATTCACTTTTAAATTATCATTACCATCTTGTGAGAAAAAGATAATTTTCGCATCCTGTCCTCCTAATTCAATGGCTGTTTTGACAGATTGATATTGCTTTTTTAAAGCAATTGAATTGGCCACAACTTCCTGTATATAAGGTACAGAAAGCAATTGAGCAATAGGTTTTGCTCCTGACCCTGTCAAAACAATAGACAATTGATCATATCCTTTTTCCTTCAGTTCATTTAAAATATTATAAACACTTTTTAATTGAGCTGCATTATGTCTTCTATATATCGTATATTTCTTTTCTTCCGTTTGTTGATCTATCAACACTATTTTCGTCGTTGTTGAACCAATATCAATTCCTAATAAAAATGATGATTCCATCAAACCACTTCCTTTAACCCTATATTGAATTGCTATTAGAAATATATCATCCATCAAAATTCTTCATAGAAAATAAATCCTTTTGATTACCTATATGACAACTTCTCATACAAGCTTCCTTTTACAAATACTCCAAAATTGTTTCAATATTATTAATTCATTAACAAAATACACTTGATTGTCTACAAGGCATAAAATCTTCTTTGAACTGACTATACCTTATTATAGACACAAACGGATTCTAATAAAAACATCTATCAAATAACTTTGATAAACGTGTTTCCCCTCAGTAAAATTCCAACATGACTTGTTCTATTACAAAAAAGCAAAAAAATAAACATCTTTCATTAAAACATGATAATTTATTATCAATAAAAAAATAATACAAGCAAATCAAATACAAGAATGTTTAGAAACAACGCATGATTTAAAAGCTAATCGTTATTTAGAGACTTCTCTTAATGAAATTAATCACTATTTTTCTAGATTTGACACACTGGATAAATCAGTTTCAAAGCAGGCAATATTTCAGATACAGGAAAAACTCAGCTATGAAGTATTTCCGTATCTTAACCACCAGCTATGCCAGTATTATTATAATGATAATGAATACGATACAATCAGAGGATATACTGTTGTTGCAAGCACCTGATACACCTGAATGCATTTAATCTGCATAAACTGTCTGCTGAAATGCGAAAAACACTGAAAAACAAGAC
>CAYSWW010000113.1:0-7239 GCA_964434915.1 uncultured Coprobacillus sp. | reverse complement strand
TTGCACACAAATCAATAAATTCATGTAATAAAAAGCCAAAATCTAATATTTGACTTTGACTATTTCCCTCTTTAAATCTTCAATATTTCTATGTGTATAAACCGATTCAGTTATATCTCTTATTTTGTTACCATTTACAGTATAAGCAGAAGTGAAAAAATTATGCACAAGTTTCCAAAATTAAAATGCTCAATATTGACCATTTAAGAGCTGTTTGTCATGGCAGCTCTTTTTTGTTTATTTGCTGTTTGAGATGTGTTCTTGTATGCTTTTGTTGATATGTTTATCATCATCTCTTGGTTTCTTCATGATACGATTTCTAAAAAATTGTGCTTATACTGTGAATAGTGATTAGCGTTTTATCTGATGAGATCTTTTTTGATTTAACCCTTTAGCTTGATGACATTGTCCAATAAGTTATTCTTTTCTTTACAAAACAAGAAATTCCCATTTTATAAATAATATATTGACACTATTTCTTAATATGTATATAATAATTTTGTAAACGGTTTCAATAAGGAGGTAAGATTAATGGAAAGTGTGAAAGCGTTTTTTGACAAATTTCAAAGCATCATGGAAGAAAAAGTTGTTCCTGTTGCTTCTCGTATTTCATCACAAAGACATTTGGCAGCTTTACGTGATGGATTGACTATTCTTATTCCATTTACAGTTATAGGTGGTATTGCTTTAATGATTGCCAATCCGCCAGTCGATTTAGAGACAATATAACCTACGAATTTTTTCTTTCAATTCTTAATTGCATGGAAAAATTGGGCAACAGATTGGAATTCTTTATTAACAATACCTAATAACTTGACAATTGGCATTATTTCGATTTATGTTGTATTAGGTGTTTCTTATCGTTTGGCTAAAACATATCATATGGAAGCTTTTACGAATTCATTAACTGCATTATTTGTATTTTTATGTTTAGCAGGTGTTCCACAAAGTTTGAGTGAAGGCACATATATTGATATTTCTGGTTTAGGTTCTTCATCTATGTTTGCAGCTATTGTTGTTGCTTTAGTAGTTATAGAAATTAATCACTTACTGATTATAAAGAACTTTAAGATTTCAATGCCACAGAGTGTACCACCAATGGTGGCTGGACCATTTGAAGTTTTATTGCCATTGTTTATTAATATGTTGTTATTTATGACATTAGATCAATTGATTATTTATGTAACGGGTAGTGGATTTGTAAATTTAGTATTTACAGTATTCTCACCACTTATTTCTGCGACATCTTCATTACCATCAATGTTGTTTATTGTTTCCTTAACAGTTATTTTCTGGTTCTTTGGTATTCATGGTGATAATATGGTTAGTGCCATTACAACACCAATCTTTACAGGAAACTTGGTTGTAAATCTAGAAGCTTATAATGCCGGAACAGAAATTCCAAATATTATTGCTGGGAATTTTACATTTATTTTTGGTTTGGCTATTTGTTATTTAGCTATCTTATTTCATATGAACTTTGTATGTAAAAATAAAAGATTACGTTCATTAGGACGTTTGGCTATACCATCTTCATTATTCAATATTAATGAACCATTGGTTTTTGGTGTTCCTACTGTTTTAAATATCTTGACATTTATTCCTAGCTTGATTTGTACAATATTAAATGTAGCTGTAGCCTATGGAGCAACATATATTGGTTTGATGAATAAAACTTGTATGAGCGTGCCTTGGACATTACCGGCACCTTTATATGCATTCTTATCAACAATGGATTATCGTGCCATTTTTGTTTGGTTATTCCTGTTTATTATTAATGTCATTATATTTATGCCATTTATGCAAAGTTATAATAAACAATTAGATATGGAAGAAGAAGCCCAAAGTCAAGAATAATGCTTTTCATATGGTAGGGTCAGAGTAAGTACGAAAACAGTGAGGCGAACCCTAACAAATGACCGGCATTATCACGTTAATGATGTTGAAATCATGAGGGCATACAAAATAATATCAGTCATAAAAAAGCACTATGAATATGAAGATTTTTTAAAAACAAGTCAATATCAGATTGCAATCTTTCATCCTGTAGTCATTGATAATACGGGTATTGATCCTTTCAATGCAGGGCCTGTCTTCGTAGAGTTCATTCCAGTGGTTACTTTTATAGGGAATAGGACCAAACAATTTGATATTCTGTTGAGATTTGATATGAAATACTCTTCCATAAGGAGATTTTGAACACTGGGTCTTCATAGGACACATGTTTATACCTTTCGTTATGCGAAGGAACATCTGAATTTCTGACGGCATAGCCATCTGAAATGGGTTCAAATACCAATCTGCTGTTTTCAGATATATATTGATAAGGTTTATACACATTATGACCTGTATTTCTTTTATTGATATCAAAGAGTGGAATGATACCAAGAGAATAGGCAAGATAGTGTGTTGAAGAATTGCTACTGGCTGAGTCGAGACAGTAGTGAGCAAGAGAAAGAGAAGAATTAACTGACTTGAACTGAGCCAGTGCATTCATAGATGTGAGAGTATCATGAACAGAGGCTTTCTGACCTAAGTTTTGATAGAAGAATATCTAAATTGAGGCATCAGGATCAAAGCATGAAGGATTTCTATTTGATTTTTGGCCGGTCTACCAGTATGAGAAAAACAAGAGATCATCAAAGGGATGATAGCATCAGAATCGAGGGCAATCATTTCAGATAAAGCATTAGAGAAAGAATCGTTTTGAATACGATAAGAAAAAAAAGGGAACGATACTGATAGATAAAAAAATCAAGATGGTGAAGATAAGAAGAATAAGTAGACAAAGAGACTAACACAACAAACACCTCCAACAAAATTGCTCGAAAAAGTGAAAAAAGTCAATAGTTTTTAGGAAAAAAAGTAGAAGATTGTTGGGGGAATGAAAATGGCGGTCAAAAAAGATAAGATGAAATTATCAAAAATAGTTTTCGAACCGTCACATGTTAATAAGGGGGAAAAATAATTTGAAAATTCAAGAGATTATCAATTGCTTAGAATCACAGGGTGAATGGGTGAATCGTGCTTGTACACGAGATCATATTTTAATTGGTGATGAACAAAGAGATGTTCAACAGGTTTATGTATGCTGGGTAGCAACATTAGAAGTTATTGAAAAAGCTATTGCGAATGACTGTCATTTCATTATTACGCATGAAAATTTATTTTATCTAAATGGGTCATCTGTTCCAACTGCCATTTTAGAAGCTCAAAGAAAAAAGATGTCCTTATTAAGAGAACATCATATAACAGTTTATCGTTGCCATGACTTATGGGATTTATATCCTAAGCTAGGGGTAAGAGATCAGTGGGCCTCATTATTAAAGCTTTCTTTTCAACCGGTATCTTCAGCAAAGAGCTTTTTAAGAGTTAGCCAAGAATTTGATATGACAGTTTATCAGTTAGCACAACATATAGCTGAATGCATTGAACCATATGATGAGTTTGGAGTAGAAGTTATAGGAAATCTTGACCAAAAAGTTCATCGTTTAGGTACTGGGACTGGAGCGTGTACTGATGTTATAGAAATGGTCAAGATGGGAGCTGATATCTGTCTTGTCAGTGATGATGGTATCAATAATTGGATTCATACACAATGGGCTATGGATCTTCACATTCCACTTATTGTTATTAACCACTTAACAAGTGAAGCACCAGGAATTGAAAAATTAAGTGAATATTTATCTCATCAATTCCCAACAATTCAATTTGAATATATAGCGAATGACTATGGTATTCATCATATAGAAAAAGCATCAAAATGATGCTTTTTTTTCTAAAAATATACCATAATAATAATAAGAAATGATTTCAGCAAAGAAATATAGAATTGTACGATTATCCAATTGTTTTAATACTGTTGATGAAGGTGTTAGAGCAATGTTTGAAGGAAGGGTAAAGACAATATCAGCAAATTGATTGATGGAAGAATCATTGTTCATTGTAATTAAAACGATTTTAGATCCTTTTGTCTTAGAAGTTTTCATTAATTCTTTGTAGGTTGCTGATGAAGCAGAAACACTAAAAATAATCAAAAGATAATCTTTGTTAAGACAATTACTAAGATATGAAAATTGTACACTATCAACAACACCTTCAATAAATTTGTTGTGTGAATACAAAGAATAGACCAGCTGGTTAGCACAAAAAGCTGAGTTACCAATACCAATAGATTTAATATAAGGATATTGATCAATATCAGAAGCTAAGGTTTGGAGTTGATTATCATAATTCAAATGACCAATAGCTTGAATTGTCAAGGCAAAAGAAGAAGAAATCTGATGTAGAATGGTTTCGTTATCATTGATACAAGGCATATCTTCTAAGTCTTTTTTGATACTTTCTTCAATAGCATATTTAAATTCACTATATCCTCGATATCCTAATTTTTTAGCAAAGCGTAACATGGCAGATTTTGAAGTATGACATAAATTTCCTGCATCAATAATAGAATGATTAATAATAATGTGAGGATCATTCATGATTTGAATATATATTCTTTTTTCTGTTGATGTGAGAGATGTATAATGAATTGATATACGTTCTTTAAGATTCATATGTTGACTCCTTTATTTCTCTTTTTATTTTAACATAGAGTCATTAAGAAAGAAATAGAGAAACATGCAAAAAGAGTATATGGGGCAATGTCATTAAGTTAAAATGACAATATTTAACTAGGAATTTTTTTCTGGTTTTTAATATTTATTCAAGCTAAAAAAGTGTAGTCTTTTTTATCCTTTTGTTTGTTTTAGGGTCAATATTATGAATACATCAACAGCAAATTCATCTTCAGGAAAAGCACCTAATGATTGCATCATACATGCACTAAAAATCATATCTCTAACACGTATTAGATAAAAATCATCGGATTTTACAACATGTTCAAAACCATTGTAGAATTAGTAGTCTTTATCGGCAAAAGCATCATTTTCATCCTTTTTGGCATCACCTTGTATGCTAATCTCATCATAAGTACATTCCAGCAAAACGAAACTTGCATTTAAATGATAGGCAGAATAAGGTTTCGCAAGAGAGACTTGTCTTAATTTGGTTGTTTCATCATCAAAGATGATATTGTCAATAGTCAATACACTGCCGTCAATGGCTGAATATGATCGAAATATTTTTCAGTAAAAAGACAAGACGGATGCTTAGCGGAATACGAGTTAAAACAAAAGAAGAATGAAAGAAACGCATCTACGAGCATTTTGATGTGATTAATGAGAAACCTGTCATTACTAATCAAAAAGTCCAGTTAATTATCGAACGATGTACTAGAAAGATTAATTCTGGACAAAGTATCAAATATAAGAATAAAATCTATATTCCTATTTCCGATAAAGTGATTTCTTACTCTTTGAAAAGTAAAATAAACTGTATGGTGATCGAAATGTTTGATGGTGGATTATATATCAATGTATTGGTCAACCTTTTCATCACGAAAAAAAGACCTAAACATGAAAAGTATTCAAAAGAATTTGATGACGATGCAAACATTTTTTTAGGGCATTTTCAACATTACTTAACATGAAAGCTATGGTGATTCATGTAGAAAAAGTTGATAATGAAAGATCTTGCTTTGTTTTTTTGTTGTTTGTTTGAAAAAAATCAGCTAGAGAATTTCTCTAGCTGTGGACTAATCAATAGGAATATATTTCTTTTGTTCAACTTGCTTAGTTGGTTCTTTAGGAATTGAAATCTTCAATTCACCATTATCAAATGATGCCTTGATATCTTCTTGACGAATTTCTTCACCAATATAGAAGTTACGACTGCAACTACCACTATAACGTTCACGTCTAAGAACACGACCATTTTGATCTTTCTGCTCATTATCAATATTCTTTGTTGCATTAATTGTTAAATAGCCATTGTTTAATGACATTTGAATATCTTCTTTTTGATAACCTGGAAGTTCCATATTCAATACATAGTAATTGTCTTTTTCTACAATATCAGTACGCATAGTATTAATATTTGGATGATTAAATGGATCATGATTTGGATGATTAAATGGATCATGGAATAAATCATCAAACATATCGTTAAATGTAGGTAGGAATTTCATATAAATCGCCTCTTTCCTTTGTCATATCCATTGTTCTCAACTGATGTTGAGAAATGAAATAACTACCTCGTTAGGATCTCTTCCCTAACTACATCTTTATTATAACATAAATTTTAGCACTGTCAACCCCCAAGTGCTAAAATTTATCTAACTTTGAAAAAAAAGAGATATTATTCTTAAAATATGTTACTTTAATACAAAAAGGGAGGCAAGAATATGATTAAACTTGTTGTGACTGATATGGACGGAACTTTATTGAATACACATCGTTCTATATCTTCTAGAAATTTACAGATGATCCATCAATTGACTGAGAATAAGATTGAATTTGCGATTGCATCAGGACGTGAATATGAAGGTGTTCGCTCGATACTGGATCAATATCAGATAGATTGTGAAGCTATTTTGGGAAATGGAGCACAGTATTGTGATTGTCAAGGTAACATTTTGATGAGTTGTTATTTAAATCAAGATGTTTTGAGTGATATTGTCAATATTTATGAAAAAGCCCATTTACCTTATATGATTTATACAACAGATGGTTTTTATACGATGCAAGATTCGCAATGGGTGCGGGATATGTTTGTTGAAAGGTGTGTTCGAAGATTTGGTGATCAACGTGAAGATTATGATATGGATGGACCGCTTGCTATGTTACCATGTAATAATCTACAACATTTTGATGATATTCAGACTTTTTTAAATCGCCAATTAGAGATTATTAAGATAGAAATTTTTTCTTTGAATGTTGCTGATATAGCAAAGACGAAAAGCATTTTAAAAGATATTCCAACTATCTCTTATTTATCTTCATTTGATGATAATATTGAAGTGACTGATCAAAATGCTCAAAAAGGTTTGATTTTGAAAAAAGTCATTGAACAAAAAGGATATGCTCCTGATGAGGTTATTGTTTTAGGTGATGGTATGAATGATATTACTTTATTTGAACAGTTTCCTTATTCTTTTGCTCCGGCTAATGCAGTTAAAGAAATTCGTGATTTGGCTTATCGGGTTGTTAGTGATTGTGAAAATGATGGTTTTGCAGAAGCAATTGATATTGCATTAAAGGATTTAAATGATTGATTATAGGACTTTATCAAAGAATAGTTGTTAATAGTGGCACTCCACAATAACCTGGGGTTTCCAACTTGTGGGGTGTAGAATAA
>CAYSWW010000112.1:0-7299 GCA_964434915.1 uncultured Coprobacillus sp. | reverse complement strand
ATAGGCGTTTTGTTTTAGTTGAATAATAGAAGTAATAATGAGAAAATAAAAGAAAAGTTGGTGATATGATGAAGTTTGAGGAGAGAATTTTAAAACATGAATTTCAATTAAATGATACGGACGATGAGATAATTGAATATATTAGAAAACATAAGAATCATATTCAAGATATTTCGATTCAAAAGATAGCAAAAGATTTATATATTGTACCTAATGCTATTATGAGACTATCGAAAAAATTAGAATATAGCGGTTTTTCAGAATTGAAAGTACTCATACAACAAGAAAGTAATTTTAGTGAAAATGAACGAATATCAAAAATTCCAGCAAATGTAATTAAAACTTTAGAGTTGATAGATCATGATATTCTCTATGAAACTGCAAAAAAAATGAAAACATGCAAGACAATACTTTTCTTAGGTGTGGGGGATTCAGCATCATATTGTGAAATGATGGTTAGGCATATGAGATGTATTAATAAGCAGGCAGAATATTATCAAAGTTATCATGATATTGATTTTCAATCTAAGCATTGTGATAAAAATGATTTATTATTTATTATAAGTGCGAGTGGAGAAAATCAGAGGCTGATTAAAGTGGCTAAAGATGCAAAAGAGCGAGGAATTATAACAGTGAGTGTTACGCATTTTAATAAAAATAGACTTAGTCAAATCGTTAGCATACCATTATATTTTTATGGTGAACCAAGAAAGGTTAATGGTTATAATGTTAATGATCGTACTGGTCTTATGATATTATTAAGAGAGCTAAGTGAAGTTTTTTGGAGGATATATTGTGTATAAATACACAATATATCCTCTTTTGCATGAAATATAGTGAAAAAATGATGAAAATCATGTGTATAAATAATAATATGATATTATTTTTTTGTATTTATGACATGTCATTAACATAGGGGAGAAATAGGTGAAGTCTAAAGACCTCGCCCCTTCCCAAACGGTGCAGGCACTTTTTCAATGCATTGAGCTTTCCACATTCAGCATCATTCATTAATGAATGTGATTATGCAATTGTAAGACCAATATTTGATGTTGTTATGGCCTGGTCTATAACAGGATTAACAACAACATAGATGTGACCCTATTCAAGGTGTTTGACTTTTGTATAATCAACTGAATGCTGACATCCTTCGTCATGTTCAAGCTATTACCCTTGGTATTTGGTTATTATTATGATGTCTTTGTTACCATGGCACAAGGATGTACTTTAGGTAATCTCGTAGTTTGCATTTCATATAGTGTCTCTGTGGTTGGGTACCTATTTCGTCTATTGACTTACTGATAGTAAGCTGTTAGCTACACCTGTTTGCGTAATACTTTTCCTATATATTATGCATATAGCTGATATCAGGAGTGAAGCCTGATAGTATTCTGTGCCTATAGACTTAGGTTCAGCCAATCAAGGTTTTACCATACACAGTCTAGTTCGCCAAGCCACTCGTTCATAGAACTAATCTTGACTTTACTGACATGCTGTGGTTCTCATTGGGTTTCCCCTCAAGGTAAGTCGGTTACTTTACAATGTTTGACAGGAACATTGATTTCAAAAGAAATATATATGAAACGCCTTCATCGGTGCAAAAAAAGGAGAGAAAGATTATGGAGTTATCTAAACTAACTAGTGAAACACTTATTACATTGAATAGCGATATTCAATCTAAAGAAGAAGTTATACAATTTTTAGTTTCAAAATTGTATCAAGAAGGAAAAATAAATGATGAAAAAAGATTTTTAGATGCAGTCATGGAAAGAGAACAAATGACTCCGACTGGAATAGACTCAGGACTTGCAATTCCTCATGGAAAAACTTCTGCTGTCAATGAAGCATCATTTGCTGTTATGACTCTTAAAAAGCCAATAGAAGGATGGGAAAGTGTAGTAGACACTAATAAAGTTCAATATGTATTTTTATTGGCAATTCCAGAAAATGATGAAAACTCAACTCAAATGCAACTGTTAGCAGAAATGATGACTAAAATATCTAACAGTGAATATACAAAACAATTATTTACTTCAAAAACAGTAAGCGAATTCTATAAAAACTTAGATTATGATGCAGCTAAAGATGAAGTAAAGGTATATGATAAATCAATCGTTGCTGTAACTGCTTGTGCTGCAGGAATTGCACATACTTATATGGCTGCTGAAGCATTAGTAAAGGCTGGTCAAGAAATGGGCGTTTCTGTGTATGTAGAAAAACAAGGTGCAAACGGAATTGAAGATAGACATAGTAATGAAAAATTAAAAAATGCTACTGCTGCTATTTTTGCAGTAGATGTTGCGGTTAAAGAAGAAGAGAGATTTTCACATTTACCAATTGTAAAAACAAAAGTTTCTGCTCCACTAAAACAAGCTAAAGAAATTATTCAACAAGCTCTAGATAAAGCAGAAGTTACTGGTAGAGGAGAATATGTAGAACAAGATTTTTCTCAAGAAAAAGGTTTTGTAGAAACAGTTAAAGAATCTGTTCTTACGGGTATAAGTCATGTTATTCCATTGATTGTTGCTGGTGGTATGATTTCAGCAATTTCTGTTATTGGTGCAAGATTATTTGGGTTTACTGAGTTATTAAATATCGAAAGTAGTTGGCTATATCTTATAAAAGGAATGGGTAGCGGATTACTTGGAACATTGATGGTTCCTGTATTGGCTGCTTATATGGCTTATAGTATTGCTGATAAACCAGCGTTAGCTGCAGGATTTGCTGCTGGTCTATGTGCAAATACTGTCAATGGTGGTTTCTTAGTTGGTATGCTAGGTGGTATATTAGCAGGATATACAATGAGATATTTAAAAAAATGGATTCCATCAAAAGGAACATTTGCTGGTTTTATAAGTTTTGTTGTTTATCCGGTATTATCATATTTAATTGTTGGTATAGTTTTACTATTAATTTTAGGAAAACCTGTTGCAATGCTTAATCAAGCACTTGTAGATTTCTTAGGTGGATTAGCTGGATCAAATGCTGCAATTTTAGGTGCCGTTATTGGTATTATGGTATCATTTGACTTAGGTGGACCAGTTAATAAAGCAGCATATGCTTTCTGTGTTGCAGCTATGGCTGAGGGAGTGCTTATGCCTTATTGTGCATTTGCATCAGTAAAAATGGTTTCAGCTTTTGCTGTAACAATAGCTACAAAAATGAAAAAAGAATTGTTTACTCAAGAAGAAATTGAAGTTGGAAATTCAACATGGTTATTAGGACTTGCTGGTATTACTGAAGGTGCAATTCCATTTATGATGGCAGATCCAATTAGAGTTATTTTCTCTTTATGTACAGGTTCAGCAGTCTGTGGTGCAATAGTTGCTTTATTCAATATAGGATTAGACGTTCCAGGTGCTGGAATTTTCTCAATATTTGTATTAACTGCTGATAATATGCCATTAGCAATGTTTATTTGGTTCTTCTCAGCAGTATTAGGGGCATTCATTTCTGCCTTATTATTAATTATAACAAGAAAAAATAAATAAAAAAATTGAAATAGGTGATAAAAATGGCAAAACAAGTACATATAGTTCCACATATGCATTGGGATAGAGAATGGTATTTTTCTGCAGAAGAATCAAAAATATTATTATTAAATAATATGGAAGAAATTATGAAAAGATTAGAAAATGATCCAGAGTATCTTGTGTATGTCTTAGATGGCCAAACATCTATATTAGAAGATTACTTGACATTGATGCCACAAAACAAAGAAAGATTAAAGAAATTGATACAAGGGGGCCGATTGGTTATCGGTCCCTGGTATACGCAAACAGATGAAATGGTTGTAGGTGGCGAATCTATTGTTCGTAATCTTTTATATGGATATAAAGATTGCCAAGAATTTGGTAGTTGTATGAATATAGGCTATTTACCTGATTCTTTTGGACAATCAGGGCAAATGCCAATGATTCTTAATGGATTTAATATTTATCGAAGTATGTTTTGGCGAGGTACTAGTGAAAGAATGGGTACTAATAAAACTGAATTTTATTGGAAGAGTGATGATGGTAGCAAAGTTTTAACTCAACTCTTACCCCTAGGGTATGCAATAGGGAAATATTTGCCTACTGATTTTGATGAGTTAAAGAAAAGATGTGATAAATACATGCCTGTATTAGATAAAGGAGCTACTGGAGATCATATTTTGCTTCCAAATGGTCATGATCAAATGCCAATACAAAAGAATATTTATGAAGTTATTGAGCAACTTCATAGAATCTATCCCGATAAAAAGTTCTTTTTAAGTAGTTATGATGCATTATTTAAAGAGTTAGAAAAAAAATGTGATTATGATACTTTGCATGGAGAACTATTAGATGGTAAATATATGCGTGTTCATAGATCAATATATTCATCTCGAAGTGATATTAAGTCATTAAATACACTAATTGAAAATAAGATAACGAATATATTAGAACCTCTTGCTAGTATTGCTTATACACTTGGATTTGAATATTATCACGGGATTATAGAGAGTATCTGGAAAGAAATAATGAAGAATCATGCACATGATTCAATTGGATGCTGTTGTAGCGATAAGGTTCATCAGGAGATTATAAATAGATTCATTCTAGCGAATGAAAAAGTGGATCAACTTATAGAGTTTTATAAACGTAAAATTACAGATGCAGAAGATAATAATATTTCTTTAGATAAATTATCGGTATTTAACTTATTACCTTATCATCGAAAAGAAGTTGTAGAAGCTAAAATAACAACAAGAATGAAATCTTTTGAGTTATATGATTATCAAAGAACAAATATTCCTTATAAAATTATTTCTAAAGAAGAGATTGATCCTGGAATTATTGATAGACAAATAGTTCATTATGGTAATTATGATCCATTTATACAATATACTGTTCAGTTTATTGATACAATTCCTGCAATGGGTTATAAAACATATTTCATTATTGAAAATGTGGGATATGTCAATCAAATGAATATGAATGAAGAAGATTTTGAAAATAATTATTACAAAATTAGTTTCCATTCTAATGGGACTATAGATATTTATGACAAGAAAAGAAATTGTAATTATGAAAATCTTTTAATGTTAGAAGATGGTAGTGATGATGGGGATGGATATGATTATTCTCCATTAGAAAATGACTATATCATAACTTCAAAAAATTCATTAGCAAATATACAAATAAAGAAAATGGGATATAAAAAGGTTGCGATTATTGAATATGAAATGAAATTACCTAAAGATATTCATTCTAGAAAAGCAAAAGTATGTGATGGTAAAATTGATGTTCATATAGAAATCGAACTTAAAGATATGAGTCCATTTATAAGTATAAAAGGATTTGTTAACAATAAAGTCAAAGATCATAGATTAAGATTATTCATTCCATCTCATATAAATGGAAAAATGAGTGTCAGTGATTTTCAATTTGGAATGATTAAACGTAAAGTTGTTGATGATGCTATGAAAGTATGGGAAACTGAAAAATGGTCAGAAAGACCCGATTCTATATATCCAATGCTTTCTTATGTTGCAATAGAAAATAGTCATATCGCAGCTTTAACAAATTCAATAAGAGAATATGAGGTTGTTGGAAATAACTATGATAGCTTGGCATTAACATTGTACCGTTCAGTAGGAGTTTTAGGAAAAGAAAATCTAGTACGTCGACCTGGTAGACCTTCTGGTATTAAACTTCCAACTCCTGATTCACAGTTATTAAAAGAGGTATCATTTAAATTAGCAATTACTACTTATGACAAAGAAGAAGACTTATCACTAAAAGCAAAAGAATATTTAACACCAATTGTTTCTTATAATAAAATGCCATATAATGCTATGAAATTAAATGATGTAGATTTCCATACTCCATATGAATACTCATTATTAGAAAATCATAGTAAATTAACTTTAAGTACATTAAAAAAAGCAGAAAGTAAAGATGGACTTATACTTAGAGTGTTTAATACTCAACAAGAAGAACAATATCTTCAATTGAATATTCCTTGTAATACTAGTGTATCTTTAAATGAAGAAAACATAGATTTTGAAAATAAGATAATAACTAATCAAGTTAAATCTTTTTATATTGAAAATGAATAAAATTGTTATAGCTTGTGATTCATTTAAAGAAAGTATGACAGCAATTGAAGCCTGTAATGCTATAAAAAATGGTATAAGAGAAGTTGATAGTCTTGCTGAATGTATCTGTATTCCTATGGCAAATGGTGGTGAAGGAACAACAGAAGTTTTAATGAATACATTTCAAGCAGAAAAATGTTATTTAAAAATTCATGATCCATTTGGAAAAATGATTAATGCTTATTATGGTTTGAATAGTGAAGGTATTGCTATAATGGAGGTTGCATCTTCTTGTGGTATTCATTTGATTCCTAGAGAGCAAAGAGATCCTACGAGAGCTTTAAGTATAGGACTAGGAGAAATGATAAAAAGCGCTATAGAAAAAGGTGCTAAAAAAATTATTATTGGACTTGGAGGTAGTGGAACAAACGATGGTGGATATGGTATGCTTTGTTCTTTGGGAGCAAAATTTTATGATGCTAATAATCAGTTGTTACCAATACAATTAGATTCAATAAACAAGATATACAAAATAGATTTGAATTGTGGAAAGCAATTACTGAAAAATTGTGAAATAATTGTAGCAAGTGACGTAGACAATGTATTTACTGGTGAAGATGGTGCAACATTTGTTTTCGGTAAACAAAAAGGAGCGACAAAATTACAAATTGAATACCTTGAAAATACGTTAATAAATTTTCAGAATATCATTAACAAGCAATACAAAATCAACTTAAAAGACATAAAAAAGACTGGTGCTGCAGGTGGCCTTGGTGGATCATTATATCTATTAGATGCAAAAATGATGAGCGGTATAGAATTGATTTTAGATGTCACTAATTTTGAAAAAATAATACAAGATGCTGATTATATAATGACTGGAGAAGGAAGTGTTGATTTTCAGACTATAAATGGAAAAACAATCTCAGGCATTGCGAAAATTGCTTCAAAATATCATATACCAGTTATTGTGTTTGCAGGAAAAGTCAGTAAAGATGCATGTAATATTTATGATATAGGTGTAACATCAATGTTTTCGATTATAAATGAAGTAAAATCATTAGAACAAGCACTACGAGATGGCAAAGACTCTTTGCAATTTACTGCGAAGAATGCATATAAATTAATCATGAAAAGATAGAATTATATTATAAAATCTTTAAAGGAAAAGGATAAAGTCATTCACGCCAATGTTTGTCTTTATCCTTTGTTCATAGAACGATATCATGATAACTCTT
>CAYSWW010000111.1:0-7338 GCA_964434915.1 uncultured Coprobacillus sp. | reverse complement strand
TTATGAATCGTAATCCACGTTTTGGCAACTAGGAGGTCACTTCATATTATCTTTTTTCTAACATAACCTTTTTTCATAATATAAACAATCAAAAACAGCCATAAAAAAACACCGTTTTCAAAACGGTGCACAAATCCATCCTTAATTTGAAAACAATGTTTGATTTTCTAATCATCTTCTTCCATAACTTTCTGACTCGCTTTACGATAAGGTTCATAAGCCATCGCCACTTGCTTTTTGTGTTCAAAAAATTCATCATAATGACGATAAAAATAACAACTATACAACATATCTAATATAAGCATGATAGAAACGGTAGAGGTATACGTTGCAATATTAGAATAAAGCTTTTCTCTAGTTGTCATCGGTAAAATAATATCGACTTTATCTTTCCATTGACTCTCTCCCATACTCGTAATCAAAATAAGTTTAGCTTGTCTTTTTAAAATATTTTCAAGAAATTGTTTGGTTTTTAAAGTTGTACCTGAATAAGAAATAACAATAAAGCAATCGTCTTTGGCAGCATTGTATGATTGATAATACTGTTCATTTAGATTTTCACTAACAATAATTGTTCTGCCGATTCGCATCATTCGATCTGCAAATATCTTTCCCAGTTCGAGCGCAATGCCAATACAAAGCACATAAATATTCTGACTTTTTTCTAAAATTCTTGTCGCTTCAATATAATCAAAGTAATTCACGAGCGAAAGAGTATCTTTCGCTGTTTCTTGATACAATTCACTAACACTTCCTATTACTTTTGCGATACTATCATCTTTAGTGAAAGGAATATTTGCATCAACATGATCAAAATGCTCATGTAAATATCGCAATTCTTCCAGATATTTTTCTTTGAAATCATGATATCCTTTAAAGCCTAATTTATGACAAAGTCTCGTTATCGCAGAAGTTGATGTAAAAGAAAGTTTAGCCAATTCACGAATCGAAACATCCTTAATCTGCTCTTCTAGTTCTATTATCTTTTCAGCTACTGTCATCTCTGCATCTGAAAAATATTCCTTTTTTTCTAGTTTCTCTAAAATTAACATTTTCCTCAATCCTTTTTTATTTTATTTTATCTTGTTCATTTTCTAAAAACAATCATATAAAATAAAAAAAACCCTTTTTCGGGGTTATTCATGATCAATAATAACTTTTAAAGCGATATCAGCGTTTTTAGCTATGCGAAACGCTTCGTTAATTTGATCTAATGGGAAATGATGCGTAATAATCTTTTCAACCGGTGTCGTTTTTGCATGTAAAGCTTCAATAACTTCTACTATATCTTCTGTTTGATATGCAAAAGATCCAACGACAGTCATTTCTGAACCAGTAATCAAATATGGATTTAAAGACACATTTTCATGATACAAGGCAACAATCACACATCTTGCATGATATTTTGCCATATCAAAAATAGTTGGTAAAATACTTGATGCACCAGCAGTATCAATATATAAATCAATATCAACAGCTTTTTGACCGGCTGGTGTTATAACTTCACCATATTTTTCCGTTAAGAATGCTTTTAAATCTCCATTTTGAGAATTAAAAGGAATCGCACCCATACTCTCAGCAACACTCAATCTCCATTCATTAATATCGACAACAACAACATCCTCAATACCTTTGCTTATACAGGCAGATAAAGTAAATAACCCTATCATACCAGCACCAAAAACAACAACTTTATCACCCTTTTTTCCTTTTCCCATATTAACACTACGCATAGCAACTGAGAAAGGTTCAATTAAGGCTGCTTCATCAAAAGATACATTTTCCGGAAGTTCAAAAATATTATATCCCAATTTAGCATCTTCTACAGCGACATATTCAGAAAATCCACCACATTCATCACATATTTCAATCATTGATAATCCACAATCTGGTCTTTTACATAAACATGGATTTAAGAAAACCCTCATTCCTTCTTTAATTTGCGGATCAACTTTACATCCAACCTTATAAACAATACTAGACATCTCATGACCAAACTGATTTTCAGGGAAAATACCTAAATCATCTCCACCATGATAATAAGCACTGATATCTGTACCACATATACTTCCTCTCACATTCTTTAAAATCACATCATGATCTCCACATTTTGGCATCTCAATATCTTCTACACTCACATTTTCAATCCCATGATAAATTGCTGCTTTCATTTTTCTTCCTCCTCGTTTAATATATATTATATACATGATATAAAAAATTTATTTAAAAAACTATAAAAATAATGCCAAAAGATATTCATTTTAAGACAGGAGGAAATGATTATGTTAAAAATGATACATGAATTAAAAATGGGAAAAAATCTATATGAATATGATATCCAAAAAACAAATGAATTAAATTTTGCAATCTATTTTTCCAATATTAACCAATATATTCATCAACAGGTTCCACTTCATTGGCATAAAGAATTTGAATTAACTCTTGTTACCGAAGGACAAATCATGTTATGTGTCGATCATCATCAGATTGTTCTTCATAAAGGCGAGGGCTGCTTTATCAATACGCATATAATTCATGGTTATGATAAAATAAGCGATGATGCCCAATTTATTTCTATTTTATTTGACAGTCAATTTATTACTGGTAGTCATCAAGAGAATATTATCTTTATCAAATATATTCAGCCTATTTTAGAAAACAAACATCTTCCCTTTATCCATTTAAAAGAACACAATTGGGAAAAGGATATCTTATCACTTATTCAAAAATGCTATGATACGATTCAGCAACAAAATTTAGGATACGAATTTGATATAAGAAACCATATTTCTCAGATTATAACTCTTATCTTGTCACATCATAAAGAATATCATGAATCATTGTACATATATGATCAAGTTTTCAATCAGATGCTTCGTTTTATTAAAAATCATTATCATAAAAAAATAACTGTGAACGATATTGCTAATGCAGGACATATTTCACGAAGAGAATGTTATCGTAAATTTAAAAAAAATCTATTCATTACGCCGAATCATTATTTAGAAATCATTCGTATAAAAAAAGCTATTGAACTTTTAAATGAAACTGATCAAACAATTACCGAAATCTGTTATGAAACAGGCTTTTATAATGCCAGTTATTTTACAGCAAAATTTAAAAAAATTATGCATTGTACTCCTACACAATATCGAAAAAACATCAAAAAAGAACTTGGAAATCAAACTCTTAGGCAAAAATAAATTTCAATTATATGATATACATTTCCTGTCGCAAAATCCATTGCTTCTATTTGCATGACTTTTTTACCATATTTTTTCTTTAACTGAGGATACATATAAGCAATTTGCAGTGCCAATAAAATCATATCATAATCATCTTTGATCTGATCGAGTTCAAATACTGGAATCGCATCTACCTGAATATCATGAAAAGCATCTTGCATTAATGAAGCATAATAATGACTGATTAAACCGGCCCAAGATTTTTAATGATGAAAATTGGATAGATTGATTTTATTTTGATGACTGTCCTCTTTTAAAAACTAAAAAAATGATAATATATTTTTACGGGTTGAAATGATATCTTTCCTTTCAAAATGAAGATAAAATAAATTTTCATGACTTTGTTTATCTATAATAGATAATTCAATCATATTCAATTGTTGATAGAATGTAACATGCACATGATAATGTTCATTACAAAAACAAATCACTTTATGATCATCACAAATATGTGCATTTTTCATTGAACCATCCAATTTATAAAAATAATTTAACATACATTCATTATACATCATGTTCAACTCCTTTTATTTATCAAATTCTTAAGATGCCTCTTTCAATAAAGATATGATTTCTAAATGTTGTGGACAGACACTTTCACATTGTCCCCATTCAATACAAGCACTAGCAGGATGATATTGACTCGTACTATGATTTTCTCTATGCATTTTAGCGCTGTTATAAGCTGTAAATAGATCAAGGACTTGAATATTCATAGGACACCCTAGTGTACAGTAATGACATTTTGTACAAGGAATGGTTGAATATGATAATCATTTATTGTAACTTATTGAATCTATTGCTCTTCTTCACAATTCAATTTTTGAAAATGAGTCATTATCCCAAGATTATCATTCATTTGTTCGAGATTGGACATTCCCGATAAAATAGTCATAATGCCATCTAATGAAGCAATAGAAACATTTGGGGCATAATCTTTATATATTTTTTCAATTTCCGGACGAAAACATGCTAAAGTTCTACCTTTAATTAGCTCCGTGACAACAATTGGTTTATGATGTTTTCTTGCAACTTCATCATTTTGTCTAGATTGAATCACACCGTTTTCCCAATCAAAATAGTGAAATCCTTTTTCCATAAAAGCATTGTTCATTCTTTGCACATCTTTCAATGAGATATTTCCTTGATCATCTTTTGGTAATCGCATTAAACCAAAACCTAATTTTGAATCTGATAACATATCCTCTTTCCTTCAAGACAAATTTATCTCATTCGATTTTGATTTTTGATACAATATCTTTCCAGAAAAATAAAATGACGTTTACAAAAAATTTTTTTACATTAAAATGTGTAAATCAATTTTAAATATTTTCGCTTTTTTAGAGTCAAAAAAGAATTTATGATATGATATCAATGAGGCTATGAAGATACTAATGAGAGAAAGATGTGGATTTTCTAATAGTGAAAGAGTAATTAATGATTTTATTTTAAAAGAAAAAATGAAGATTAAAGATATGACAATCAAAGATAGTACCAATGCAACATATACATCTCCATCAACTTTCATTAGAATTGCCCATAAAATGAAATTTAAAGGATGGAATGAATTAAAAGAAGAAACCATCGATGATACTTGATCATTAGTGACACATGATGATTTACAAAAAGCTATTCAAATCATCAGAAAAGTCGCTTCTATTTATGTTTTTGCCATCAGCAATAACGGTCTCATTACATAAGAATTTGCCCATAATATATCAAGGCCACTATTGTCATTTACAGGGGGAAAACTTGTTTATAGTGCGATGAATATCAGTCCTCAACTCTGTGCTTTGATAGTTTCTTATTCTGGCGAAACATCTATTATTACCAGAGTCATTCACGCTTTAAAAGCAAATGGTACACCGATTATTGGAATTACCAATATTGGTGAAAATACTGTTTCGAGAAATGCTAATGTTGTTTTAAGAATTTGTACAAAGGAAAAACTTTATTCAAAAATTACAACTTTTTCTACAAATATTTCTTTTGAATATATTTTAGATTTGTTATTTTTGTGTTATTTTACTTTAAATTATGATAAAAATATCACAGATGATTGAAAAAGGACGTTTTTCATCAATAGATATTGTCAAAAAAGATGAATTTAAGATATAGGTCCTTGTCCTATATCTTAAATTCCCACCCGTATTCATCATGATAAATCATTTGTTTTGTCATACCACCATCAATACAAATATTCTCTCCAGTAATAAAACCAGCCTTTTCACTGCATAAGAATAAAACCATGTGAGCAATATCTTCCACTGTTCCAATTCGATTAACCAAATGTTGAGCAACATCAGCACCCTGGTATTGACTTTCATCAGTTATAATCCAGCCAGGCGAAATGGCATTAACTCTCGCTTTATGAGCCAAAGAAACAGCCAAACTATGTGTTAAAGCACTGATTGCGCCTTTTGCGGCTGTATAACTTTCACTCTGTGGTTGACTCATACGATCTCTTGATGATGAGATATGAATCACACAGGCTCCTTCATTAAAATAATCTTTAAATAACTTTGTGAGATAAAAAGGTGCAGTTACACCAACTGATAAGGCATATTGAAATTCCTCATAACTGCAAGTATCTACTCCTTTAAATATTGGTTTAGCATTATGAATGATATAATCAACATGTCCATAATCAGAAATCACTTTATGAAAAAAGGCTTCTAAAACATTTTTATCCGCAATATCACCTTGAAAATAATCATTTTCTAATATATCAATCATACATACATGAGCTCCTTGCTTTTGAAACATTTCACATATGTAGTGCCCAATCCCTTGTGCACCTCCTGTCACTACAACCACTTTATTTTGAAATTCCATATTGTCCTCCTAATCAAATAAATGTCTATCATGTCCACTTGGTATATGATAAAAGATATAAATCATTAATCTTACCAAAGATAATAAACATAAAATCAAATAAAATATATCATATGAATACAAATTAATCAAATATCCAGCAACTCATTGAAAAAAGTATTGAACCTAAATCACGACATGTTTGGATTAAAGCTAAAGCACCCACTTAGTTGAAACAATTTTTAAATTTAACATAATAAATAGCATTGTAGAAACAGCTTTTGTACATGCGGAAACAATATTTATTGTTGAATAATTGAATACGTCAAAAATTGAATAATCAATAAAAGAAATACAATGATAAGAAGTTGTGTGTTAATTTATTCATATATCGATGTAAAAAGAATATAATGGGTAATTTGTCAGAAAGAAAATCACTGTTGAAGTGACATTCATTGATAAACCAATATTTTGAAACGTAGCTGGTAAATATGTCGTATTGGTATTGGTAACAACAAAAAAAGACAAATAATCAACCCATTCGTAAAAAAGAATTCCATTGTTTTTGGGAAAACATAATCATATATAGAACTACATACTTTAGAAGCAACTACATATCCAACTGTTCCCCAAACACGTATTTTCCCGTATTGAAAGCGTGATAATGTGGTCATATTTTCAATATAACATAATTTAACTCTTGTATTCTTATCCATTCTTTTCTCTTTATATTTTTTACTTTGATTTGATAAAGCTTCTTAGGATGACTATAAAAAGGTTCATCCCTAGTCATCTGTATTTCCTTATATTCTATCTGGCCCAAGAAAGAAAAAACCTTGTTTAAATCATCCTCACTAGAATATCTTTGGTCATAAGAACCATAATCATAAAATGTAGCTTTACTTCTTTTCCATAACCATGATTATCTTCAATTTTTAATACTCTAGCGAATAAATAACCTTTTGGTTTGATAATTCTATTTAATTCATTCATATCCACCTACCTCGTTTAACTCCCTAAAATAAAATTACGACTATTTTTTAAAGCCTCCTTAGCATAATCTACCGAAAGAACATGATATCCTTGATCAATCAAATAATACACATTCGCACCATTGCCACACCCAAATCTAAAATCATTTCATCTTTTTTCATAAGATCAAGATATTCATTTAACCAAGGATCATAAACCGGTTTCCCCCTACGACCATCTATTCCACATTGTAATAGCCATTCACGAAAACCTCCTTTTTAACAAGTGATTTCTTTTTGATAAAAAA
>CAYSWW010000110.1:0-7363 GCA_964434915.1 uncultured Coprobacillus sp. | reverse complement strand
TGGAATTATCTGAATCGTATTTTTCACCCTGTGCTTGATGGTCAATCAAATTATATTTTAAAATCGTAATTTTTCAATACTTACAATTAAAATATATATTATTTCGTTAATTGTAAAACTAAGTCCCATTTTAATGTAGAACTTAACTTTTCAAATTTTATAGCGGAATTTAAGTTTACAATATTTTATCATTGTTTTGTATCCTAACTTTTGTTCAAGTGTTAGGAGGGTGGTTGCTATGAAAAACAAACATATAAATGTTCATGATAGAATCATCATTGATAACGGTCTTAAAAAGATGAGCTTTCTTTTAAGGCTATTGCTAGAAGTTTAAACAAGGACTATACACCTGTTTCAAAAGAGGTTAGAAAACATCATATCAAAATTGGAAAAATTGCTGGTTATGGTCACATCTTTAATGACTGTGTCAAATGCATCAAATGTTCGAGATGTATTCAAGGATACTATAAGCTCTCTTACTAGGCATTTCTATTATGCCTTACAAGATACTTACTTAGACTCACTCCCTCCAGTGCCTTTAGGAAAGAAACAACCTCATTATTTTGAACCATCGTATGCGTAAAATATAAGGGTGCACCAATCGATTAGGACCGGGGTTTTGCTTCCATCTTCTTTCGATGGACACCCTTGATATCGGCTAGTGGTTGGCAGTTGCGGCATCTCCCCTACAATGGACTTGCACCACCTAGATATATGCCATGCCCGACATACCAAAAAAAAAGAAGTGAGGCCGATAAATCGGCTATCACTTCTGTCCTTTACAGAATATAGGGTAACTCTCACCCCTAAGTTATTCTACACCCCACAAGTTGGAAACCCTAGGTTATTGTAGAGTACCGGTAATAATAAGAGCTTTTACATCAAATTAAGCATTTATACTAGAATGAAATAGTTGTGGAATCCACTACCTGATTATCACTATCTTGACCAGAAATAGTCAAAGAACCTTTAAACTCCTGATCTTGATCAATGCCATATTCTGTTACACATTTTAATACATGATCTTCGCTTAAATAACTTTGATCACTAGCATTCTTTTCAAATGTCCATCGTCCGGTATATGAATTTGGCTGGTTTAGTTGAATATTTATAGATGGTCCCTCATAGGAAATATCAACACTCAAAAAAGAAGACTGATATGAAGTTGTTTGGTTATGATCAGTTGGTTGAATACCAAGAATAACGGGATTACAAGCAAGAGATCCTTTATGTTCAATAATTAAATTTGTGCCATTTTCTTTTAAATAAGACTCCGTAAAAATCAAATAATAATCGCGAGATTTATCCATTTCCTCTTCATCTTGATAAATCGTATAGTTAGTAAAAATATAATTGTTTATTGTTTTACCAGTATCTTTATCCGCAAGATAACATTTCCAATATCCAGAATCATAATTAGAAAAATGAGATATTGGTGTTTGACTTTCAACAAGAATATCTAAACATGGTATGATGTAATTGATAAATTCATCATCTGCTGAAATAGATATCAATTCAATTCTATCTTTTAAATCTAAATTTTCTGTATATTTAAGTATTGAATAATCATTATTTAATGTCACTAGTTCATGCGAAACTATTTCACACGTTTGACTAGAATAAATATTTCGATATTCAGTTACTTCATGACCTAATAATCCTGAAAGAGTATCAATATCGCTATTACCTAGAAAATAAACAAAATCATTTTCCATAATATCTAAAACCTTATTTTTTACATTATCATATAGCAACATTGAATTTTCAACTACTTTAATATCATCACTTTCAAATTCAAAACTATCTACATCATTTTGATCAAGAATAATCACTTCAATATTCTCATATTTATTATCTATTGCTTTTGCTTCCTCAATTTCAACAACTTCATCTGTTATAAGAATAAGTCTATTATTATAAAAAATCTCATTATTTTCATTTTTGCTGCATCCAACATTCATCAACAAAAAATCAAAACAAATAATCCCATTAAAAGTTTATGTTTCATAATATCCTCCTGAAATCTAATTTAATCTAAAGTTCTACATGTCTATAAACATACTTATTTTTATTATTACTTTTAGCTATTCATCTCAATCAACCTCACTTCTTAAGAAGATAATAAATACTTAATGTCCTTATTCACTTTTCAATGTTCCAATATTATACAAATGATATCAAGATTTCTTTAATTACATTATATCTTATCATCTTTATTTTTTCAATGAATTGTCTATTGTATAAAAAAAGCTTAACGAATGAATCGTTAAAGCTTCTTATATCTTTTAAATTGTATCAATATAATTACGATTTTTAATAATATTGTTTTGGTGATTGATATCAATGAACATTCCAATTGCAATCATATACGAAAGCAAAGAAGAACCTCCATAAGAAATAAACGGTAAAGTAATACCTGTAATTGGTAATAATCCCAAAATCATACTAATATTCCAAATCTGCTGAAACATCAGCATACCAATAATACCTATTGTAAAATACTTATCACGATCATTAGAACTTTCAAAACCAATTTTTAAAATAATCAAATCTAAAATCACGATCATTGAAATCGTAATCAATCCACCGATATATCCATAATCTGTTACAATAACTGCAAAAATAAAATCTGTCTGAGCTTCAGGGAAAACTTTAATAACTGCTTGAAATCCATGACCAAACCAGCCAGCTGTACCATAAGATAATAAAGAATAGAATAATTGATATCCCTGATCACTAATGGTTCCCTCAGGATCAATCCATCCATAAAGTCGATTTAACTTATATCCAGAAACAAATTTTTCAAAAATATCAGGTTGATAAATAAATAAATATGTTCCAACAGCTATAGTAACAACCAATAAGGTTATCCCAAAAATAAACCATTGTTTTCTTAAACCACTCGCAAATAATACAAAAACAACACCAAACAAAATAATTAAAACCATACCACTATCATTTTGTAGATAAGTTAGTAAAGCGGGCGGTAAAACAACAACCATACATTTCAGAACATATTTGATTTCAACTTCAAAGTCTCTTATTAAATAATAATCATTGAATTCTTTCGTAATTTTAGCTAAAGCAATAATAACTACAACTTTCATAAATTCAGAAGGTTGTAAACTAAAACCAGGAATTCTAAACCATGAAGTTGCTCCACCTGCTTTATAAACGAGTGGAAAATGTTTTTCAAAAATAGGATATAAAAGTTTATGATCTATCGCAAGTATGGCAAGTAGAACCATCAAAATACCATATATAATCCATATTTTATCATAAATCTGATTGTTTCCAACTTTATTAATAATAAAGATAATAACAATGGAAATCACATAAAACATCAATTGTTTTGTCCATAAAGTATAAGGACTATTGTCGTTTGTAATTAAAGGAGCTGCATTTAAAACAGCAAAGCAACTAATCAAAGCTAATATGAATATAATGGGTATAAGCGGTTGCTCTTTACAAAGATTTTTTATTCTTTCCATTCATAGGCTCCTTTCTTTTTCAACTTATAGTATACTATAAAAAAGAAATACTTCAAGAAAAGAAATTTGTTCATGCAATATAAAAATATCATAAAAAACAAAAAACTGCTAACTATTGTTAACAGCTTTTTGATTATTTATCACTCAAATAACGTTTTAGAAATTCTTTCGTACGTTCTTCTTTAGGATGTTCAAAAATATCTTTAGGTGTTCCCTGCTCTGCAATCACACCCTTATTCATGAAAACTACACGTGTAGACACATCTTTAGCAAAAGCCATTTCATGAGTTACAATAATCATCGTCAAACCTTCTAACGCTAATTCTTTCATAACATCCAAAATACCGCCAACCATCTCAGGATCCAAAGCACTTGTTGGTTCATCAAATAACAAAACCTCTGGATTCATACATAATGCTCTGGCAATAGCAACTCTTTGTTTTTGTCCTCCAGAAAGTTGTGTACTGCTTGCATTCACAAAATCTTGCATTCCAACCTTCTTTAAATATTTAAGAGCCGTTCCTTTTGCTTCTGATTTGCTCTTTTTTAAGACTTTTATTTGTCCAATCATACAGTTTTCTAATACAGATAAATTATTAAATAGATTAAAACTTTGAAAAACCATTCCAACTTTAGAACGATATTGATTCACATTTAAGTGTCCATCTAATATATCTTGATTATGATAAAGTATCTTTCCCCCATCTAATCTTTCCAACAAATTAATACAACGTAACATTGTTGACTTTCCACTACCACTAGATCCAATAATCGTGACAACTTCTCCTTTACGAATATCAAAATCAATATCATGCAGAACTTCAAGCTGACCAAAATGCTTCTTCAAATGTTGAACTTGAATAATTGCTTCCATTGCTTACTCTCCTAACTGCAAAAGTCCTTATGACCATTACTTGTATTCATTCTTTTTTCAATATAATTCAAAACAAAAGTACTAATTGTTGTTAAGAACAAATAAATCAATGCTGAAATCAAGAATGTTTCAATATATTTATAATTTGAACCAGCAACAGAAGTTGTCTGAAAATACAATTCAGTAACACCAATAACATTTAACATTGAACTATCTTTAATATTAACAATCAACTGATTTCCAATAGATGGAAAAGTATTTTTAATTGCTTGTGGAAAAATAATCAAAATCAATGTTTGTGAAGTGGTCATTCCTATACTCTTCGCTGCTTCTGTTTGGCCAATATCAACAGATTGTATACCCGCTCTAATAATCTCAGCCATATAAGCACCTGTATTAATCGAAATAATAAACAATCCAGCTGATAAGCTTGTCCATCCTAATACTGGTTTCAACAAGTAAAACAAGAACATCGCTTGAACCATCATCGGTGTTCCTCTAAACACCCAAATATAAAATCCAGTAATCAATCTTCCTACTCTTTTCAAAAAGCGAATAATAGGCTGATCATATTCGCTGATTCCAATGGCACGAATACCACCCACTAAAAGTCCAACAAGAAAACCAATCAATGTTCCAACAATTGCAAACAATAATGTAATCTCAATACCATATTTAAATAAAGGTATATTCTTAACAAAAATAGTCCATGCTCTTACAAAATCAATTCTCATACTTATTCCTCAGAAGGTTGTCTTGAAACAGCATCAGTCATCAATTGTTTTCTTTGTTCATCACTAATCTTATCTAAAGCAGCTTGCACATTATTAAAGAACTCTGTATCTCTTGTTCCTTCTTTTAATCCAATAGAAACAGTTGTATCAGCTTCAAATCCTTTTCCTTCATCAAATTGAACAACTGTCAAATCTGGATTTGCTGAAACAACACCCTCAGCAACAGCCATCTCTGCAGTAATTCCATCAACATCACCTTGTTGTAAAGCCACAACCATTTCAGGATAAGTTGCTTTTGGCGTTACATGGTTAACTCCTTCGATTTGATCAATAACATCATCATAATTAGTTCCTTTTTGACCAACAACATTCTTTCCACTAAATTGTTGAATATCTGTATATCCTGCTTCTTCACTATCTTTACGGACAATCATGATCATACCTTCACTATCATAATATGGTGTAGTGAAATCTGCCCCTTCTTCTCTTTCTTCATTGGCTGTCATACCAGCAATGATGGCATCAATTTCACCTGCTTCTAACGCTACAAGTAAACCATCCCAAGAAATCTTCTTAATTGTTAACTCTAAACCAAGCTCATCAGCAATCAGTTTAGCAATTTGCACATCATAACCATCAGCATAACCAGCATTACCTAAAGACACTGTTGTATCACTTGCTGTACTAGTTTGCCAGTTAAATGGAGCATATCCACATTCCATTCCGACTACAAACTCTGTTTTTTCAGCAGTATCACTACTATTGCCACATCCAGCAAGGGTTGCTACCATCGCAAATGCGACTAAAATTTTTCCTAATTTTCTCATTACTCTAACCCCTCTCTTTTACTCATAAATAAAAGCCGTGCTATTAACACGACTTATCTATCATATCAATAGCGCCTCTTCACTTACATGAAGGAGTGTTATAAGTATTTCCCATAACCCCAAGATCAATATCCGCCAATATTCATCTTTCGGCAATGATTACCTTTCTGATTCTTCACAGTCTGCCAACTCTAAATCATACTCTGATGCATTGCTTCCTCTAATCACTTTTATTTACTTATCTAACATAGTACTGTTTTTTCCCACAATTGTCAAATCATTTATGATTTTTTCCCATAATTTCTTTGGTATGTCATCATTCATAGTGACAAGTTCAGTTGCATTGAATAACATATGGACAGAGATACGATCAACTGGATTTGTACAAAACCGAATACAGGATATCGATTTGGAAACATTGATGAAGCGTATCCATAATGACAGCAACGGTCTGGACTATGTTCTGATCGGGGACTATTACATATCAAACTTGAAACTGCCGGAGGAAAGCCGCTCCATTGGAAGGTGGAGCTGGGTGCCCAAGACGCACTTGCAAAAACACCGTCCTGGACAGTCAGTACAATACCCTGCTTCTGTCGTAAAAACTCCGGACGTATCTTGCCGATCTGGCATCAGCAACAGGAAATAGCAGAAAAAGTTGTATAAAACGGTTTATTCAGAGACATGGTAATGGTATCGTGTCCCTGTTCATAGAAGGAGAACACTATGAGCAAGAAAGCAACCAAAAGCATCTAAATGACCTAGTGGTAATGCAGAATCGAACTGATGCTATGGATAAAAGTAGAGTCTACACTTTGATCAAGGAATCCTGTGATTAGCATGGTCAAGAAGGTGAACGGCTAGAAAATACAAGAAGTTAAGATTATTCATAACTTGTTCGAGGAAATCCCGACACGAAAATATAGATGATAAACATAAAACACTTAATTGTTAAACGCTTTAAGCGAAACGATCTTCTCTTTTCCCCAAAAAGGAAAAGGAAGGCCGTCTCACTTATTATTTTTTAATTCTGCCAACATCAATCAGGTCATCGGACTGCGAATCCATTTAAGCATGACTCACACCTCAGTAAAAATCTTCGCCATGACCTTCCAGCCGTTTACATCCTTCTTCATGGCATGGAAATCCACATAGTCAGCCCCGAAGTAGTTTTCCAATGTAATACGGATGACCGCCACATCGTTTACCACGTCTAGCACATCGACACGGGCTTTGGAATCAGTAGGACCAGCCTGCGTAACACTGTCAAACAGAGTCTGGATTGGAGCTCCGTTGATAGTGGCACTCTCATGAAATGTAGGTTTCATCATCTCTCCGTCGCCCTTTGCACAGCCATCAATGTATAACTGTGCAGCTTGCAAGATTTCTTCGTAGTCTTTCAGTTTCACATTGCTCATTTTTGTTTCCTCTCTTTCT
>CAYSWW010000109.1:0-7373 GCA_964434915.1 uncultured Coprobacillus sp. | reverse complement strand
AAAAAAATAACGGAAAATAATTTTCCCGTTATTTTATGATTTCACCTTCAGTAGGTCCAAAAGCAGCATTAGATTCATCAGTATCAATATGCATTGCTAAAGCATAGCTATCACTGACACGGCAAACAACATCACCAAATGTTAATGAACGTCCTTGAGTTGTTACCTTTACGCTTACGATATCTTTATCCTGAACACCAAATTCTTCTGCATCAGCTGGTGTCATATGAATATGACGTTTAGCAGCAATGACTCCACATGGAATTTCAATTTGACCGGCAGGTCCGATTAATTGACATCCTGCAGTACCTTCAATATCTCCTGATTCTCTAATTTCAGCTTTTATTCCTAAAGTTCTTGCATCAGTTAATGAAACTTCAACTTGTGTGGCATTACGTGTTGGTCCTAAGATTGACATTTTCATTTTTCCTTTAGGTCCTACCACTGTCACTTTTTCTGCGCAAGCAAATTGTCCTGGTTGAGAAAGATTTTTTTTGTTTGTTAAAGTATATCCTTTACCAAATAATGTTTCAAGATCTGCTTGTGATAAGTGAACATGTCTCGCAGAAGTTTCTACTAAAATTGTTTTCGCCATTTCTTTTTCCTCCTATTTATCATATTTATCTTACAACTTTTTTTGTTTTTTGCATAGAGGTTTGATTATATTTTCTTGTTATTTCAATATTTTGTTAAAATTTATTGAAATAATAAAAAAATATTTTATTAAAATAAAAGTTACTTTTTGATAAAAAATGCAAAATCGTTGAGGCGCAATGGTTTTGAGGGATTTCACAAAATATGTTCAATGAAAAATGACTTCAAAATTTAGAAATTAAACAAAAATAAAGATAATACTTTACAATAACAACAAAATATAGTATCATAATAACACGTTTAAAGGGGGATATGAGCATGAATGCAGATAATTACAACGAAAATGGCCTCTATAATCCAGCGTTTGAACATGATAATTGTGGAATAGGGGCAGTTGTGAATATAAAAGGGGTAAAGACACATTTGACTGTGTCTAATGCCTTAAAGATTGTTGAACAGCTTGAACATCGTGCCGGAAAAGATGCACAAGGTGAAACAGGTGACGGGGTGGGTATTTTAACCCAAGTGCCTTATGCCTTTTTTAAAAAGATAATGAAAGATTTTGTTTTACCTCGTGAAGGACATTATGGCGTTGGAATGTTCTTTTTTCCACAAAATCAATTCAAACGTAATCAGGCGAAAAAAATGTTTGAATCCATTATTGAAAAAGAAGGTATGACTTTTTTAGGGTGGCGTGATGTTCCTATAACACCTTCAGTGTTAGGAACGAAAGCACTTGAGGCTATGCCATATATTATGCAAGGATTTGTGGAAAAGCCTCATGATCTGAAAAGTGGATTAGATTTCGAACGAAAACTATTTGTTGCACGTCGTGTTTTTGAACAAAGTAATGAGGATACTTATGTTTGTTCGCTTTCTTCACGTACAATTGTTTATAAAGGGATGTTCTTGGTTGGGCAGTTAAGAAGCTTTTTTAATGATTTACAAGATGAAGATTATAAAAGTGCAATTGCTTTAGTACATTCACGTTTTTCAACGAATACAATGCCATCTTGGGAGAGAGCTCATCCTAATCGTTTTATTGTGCATAATGGTGAAATTAATACGATTCGTGGAAATGCTAATAATATGCTTTGTCGTGAAGAAATTATGGAGTCTGATATTTTAGATACTGAAAAAGTTTTTCCGGTGATTAATGCGAATGGTTCTGATTCTGCAATGTTAGATAATACATTGGAATTTTTTGTGATGGCAGGAATGGATTTGCCAAGAGCTGTTATGATGTGTATTCCAGAACCATGGGAAAATGATGCGAGTATGGCAAAATTAAAGAAAGACTTTTATGCTTACAACTCTACAATGATGGAACCATGGGATGGTCCAGCATCTATATTATTTAGTGATGGGGAATTGATGGGAGCTGTTTTGGATAGAAATGGTTTGCGTCCTTCACGTTACTATATTACGAAAGATAATTATTTGATTTTATCTTCTGAGGTTGGAGCTTTGGATATTCCAAATGAGGACATTGTTGTTAAAGATCGTTTACGTCCTGGAAAAATGTTATTAGTTGATACCAAAAAGGGTGAATTGATCAGTGATGATGATTTAAAGACAATGTATGCCTCTAAAGAGCCTTATGGTGAATGGCTTGATAGTCATTTATTAGAATTAAAGGATGTGAAGATTCCAAATCAAAAGGTTATTCAATACAAGGGAGAAGAATTGGTTCGTTTACAGAAGGTTTATGGTTATAGTTATGAGGATATTAAGGAATATATTATTCCAACAGCTTTAAATGGTAATGAACCGGTTATTGCGATGGGGAATGATGCTCCATTAGCTGTTTTATCAAAGAAACATCAACCTTTATTTCACTATTTTAAGCAATTATTTGCTCAGGTTACCAATCCACCAATTGATGCCATTAGAGAGGAAATTGTTACATCAACTTCTTTGTGTATTGGAACTGATGGAAATATTTTAACGGATAGTCCCGAAAATTGTCATTTATTAAAAATTAACAATCCTATTTTGACAAATACAGATATTTTAAAATTAAAAAATTTAAATAAAGATGGTTTTCAATCAGCGGTTATCTCAATGTTATATTATAAGAATACATCATTAGAAAAGGCAATCGACCGTTTATTTGTTGAAGTTGATAAAGCTTATTATCGAGGAGCAAATTTATTGATTTTATCTGATCGTGGAGTAGATGACAATCATGTAGCAATTCCTTCTTTATTAGCAACTGGAGCTGTGAATCATTATCTTGTAAAAACAAAGAAACGTATGAAAGTGGCTCTGATTATTGAAAGTGGTGAACCAAGAGAAGTCCATCACTATGCAACTTTATTGGGTTATGGAGCTAGTGCTGTGAATGGATACTTAGTACAAGATACTATTTATGATGTTATTCAATCAGGTATGCTTGAAAAGGACTATTATGCTGCTGTTAATGATTATAATGATGCTATTTTACATGGAATCGTTAAGATTGCTTCAAAGATGGGAATTTCAACAATACAATCATATCGTGGATCGCAGAATTTTGAAGCAATTGGAATTGATCAATATGTCATCGATAAATATTTCCCTCATACAGTTAGTCGCGTTGGAGGCATTACAATAGAAGATATACAAAATGATGTTGATTATCGTCATCGACAAGCTTATGATCCTTTGGGATTAGAGACAGATATTGAATTAGAGTCACAAGGAATGCATAAGGAAAGAAGTGGTAAGGAGGAACATCTGTATAATCCACGTACAATTCATTTGTTGCAACAGTCAACACGTCGTGGAGATTATCAGATGTTTAAAGAATATACAAAATGCATTGATGAAGAAGGTGCATCAATTAGTTTAAGAGGACAATTAGATTTTCGTTATCCACAAAAAGGTGTTCCTTTAGAAGAAGTCGAAAGTGTTGATAGCATTGTTCAACGTTTTAAGACAGGGGCAATGTCTTATGGTTCTATTTCACAAGAAGCGCATGAAACGATGGCGATAGCAATGAATATGTTAAAAGGAAAAAGTAATAGTGGTGAAGGAGGAGAAAACCCACAAAGATTTGTAGTGGGTGAAGATGGACTGAATCGCTGTTCAGCTATTAAACAAGTCGCTTCTGGTCGTTTTGGTGTTACAAATGAATATTTGTGTTCAGCTCAAGAAATTCAAATCAAAATGGCTCAAGGAGCAAAACCTGGAGAGGGTGGACAATTACCGGCTGGAAAAGTTTATCCTTGGATTGCCAAAACAAGACATTCAACGCCAGGAGTTGGTTTAATATCTCCACCACCGCATCATGATATTTATTCAATTGAAGATTTAGCTCAATTGATTTATGACTTAAAAAATGTGAATCAAAATGCTCGTATTTCAGTGAAACTTGTATCTGAAGCTGGAGTTGGAACAATTGCGGCTGGTGTCGCAAAAGCTGGAGCAGGAGTTATTTTGATCTCTGGCTATGATGGAGGAACAGGTGCGGCGCCAAAAAATTCAGTTTATAATGCTGGATTGCCTTGGGAGCTTGGTTTAGCAGAAGCTCATCAAACATTGATCATGAATGGTTTGAGAAGTCGTGTTGTTTTAGAAACAGACGGAAAATTAATGACAGGACATGATTTGGCCATTGCAACTTTGTTAGGTGCTGAAGAATATGGATTTGCGACAGCACCATTGATAACAATGGGATGTGTGATGATGCGTGTTTGCCATTTAGATACTTGTCCTGTTGGAGTTGCTACACAAAATCCTATCTTGAGAAAGAGATTTTCAGGTAAAAGTGAATATGTTGTTAATTTCATGCGATTTGTTGCTGAGGAATTGCGTGAATATATGGCAAAATTAGGTTTTCGAACAATTGATGAAATGGTTGGACGTACGGATTTATTAAAGATGAAAGAGACACGTGAAAAGTCAAAGGTTGATTTATCTTGTCTATTGGATAATCCTTACGTACATGCTTTAAAGAGAAGTTATCAAGCGAAGGATGCATATGATTTTGGCTTAGAAAAAGTGAAGGATACTACGATTTTATTGAAAGCGATGAAGTCAGCAATTGAAAATAATGAAAGTTATGAAATGGAAGTTGAAATTAGTAATATAGATCGTTCTTTTGGTTCGATTTTGGGATCAAAAATTAACCAAACTTTAGGCAATAATGTACGTGATGATCAATATACTGTTCATTGCTATGGTGCTGGTGGTCAAAGTTTTGGAGCTTTTATTCCTAAAGGATTAACGCTTGATTTGGTCGGTGATTCTAATGACTATTTTGGCAAAGGACTTTCTGGTGGTAAACTGATTGTCAAACCACCGAAAAATTCTGCTTTCCAGGCAGATGAAAATATTATTATTGGAAATGTTGCTCTCTATGGAGCAACTTCTGGAGAAGCTTATATTAATGGAGTGGCTGGAGAACGTTTTGCAGTACGTAATTCTGGTGCGATTGCGGTTGTTGAAGGTGTTGGTGATCATGGATTAGAATATATGACTGGTGGAATGGTTGTTATTCTTGGAAAGACAGGCCGCAATCTGGCAGCTGGAATGAGTGGAGGTATTGCATATGTTTATGATCCAGATAATTGTTTATATGAACGCTTGAATAGTGAACTAGTCAAATATGTTCAGGTTACTTCGAAGTATGACAGTGCACAATTGTGTCATTTGATTGAAAAACATTATCAGCATACTGGATCTTTAAAAGCTAAGGAAATCTTGGATGATTTTGAAAATAGAGTCCAGCAGTTTAAGAAGATTGTGCCATATGATTATCAGAAAATGATTGATTTGATTGCTTCTTATGAAAAACAAGGTTTAGACGAAGAAAATGCAAAGATAGAGGCCTTTTATGCGGCTAAGAAAGGATAGAGAGCTATGGGAAAAATAAATGGATTTTTGGAATTTGATAGAGTTAACTCACAGACAGTTCAACCGCTTAAGCGTATCTTAAATTTTAAGGAATTCCATAAGCCTTTATCGCAGGAAGAACAAGCTAAACAAGGAGCAAGATGTATGGATTGTGGTGTGCCATTTTGCCAATATGGAGAAAAGATTAATGGTATGGTTTCTGGATGCCCACTCAATAACTTGATTCCAGAATGGAATGATCTGGTATTTAAAGGAAATTATGAACAAGCTTTAAAAAGATTATTAAAAACAAATAATTTTCCTGAATTTACATCTCGTGTTTGTCCGGCACTTTGTGAAAAAGCCTGTACTTGTTCATTAAATGGTGATGCTGTCACGGTCAGAGAAAATGAATACGCAATTATTGAATATGGCTATGAACATCAATTGATGACACCAAAACCACCACAAACAAGAGTGAATAAGACTATTGCAATTGTGGGGAGTGGACCGGCCGGCTTAGCGGCGGCTGATCAATTGAATAAGCGTGGTTATCATGTTGATGTTTATGAGAGAGAGGATCGAATTGGGGGATTATTGATGTATGGAATTCCCCAAATGAAGATTGAAAAATCAATTGTGGATAGAAGAGTTCAAAAAATGCAGGCAGAAGGTGTCATGTTTTATCCAAATCATGGGATTGAAACAAAAAAGCAAGCTAATGAATTATGTCAAAAATATGATGCTGTCGTTTTAGCTTGTGGAGCAAAAGCACCACGGGATATTCAAGTAGAAGGACGCAATGCGACAAATGTTTTATTTGCTGTTGATTATTTAACGCAAGTGACCAAATCATTGTTGAATAATGATTTTGCTGATGGAAAGTATGTCAATGCGAAAGGTAAGAAAGTTCTTGTTATTGGTGGTGGTGATACAGGAAATGACTGTGTCGCAACGGCAATTCGACATGGATGTCAAAGTATCTTACAGCTTGAAATGATGGCTGAGCCTCCTGTTGAAAGAAGGGCTGATAATCCTTGGCCAGAATGGTCACTTACTAAAAAGACTGATTATGGTCAAGAAGAGAGTATTGCTGTATTTGGCAAGGATCCACGTGTTTATCAAACAACAGTCAAAAAATTCATTCAAAATGATAAGGGAGAAGTTGTTCAAGCTATGCTTGTTTCATTAGAAGAAAAACAAGATGCTTCAGGTGCTAAAAAAATAGTTCCAATCAAAGGAAGTGAAAAGCTAATTGATGTTGATCTTGTTCTCATTGCAGCTGGTTTTATTGGATGTGAACCTCGTGTCGCAAAAGCATTTGGTGTGTCTTTGACAGCACGACAAGTTGTGGCAACACAAAATGAATATCGCTGCAAAGATAAAATTTATGTAGCGGGAGATATGCATCGTGGTCAATCATTAGTGGTATGGGCGATTCGTGAAGGTCGTGATGTGGCAAGATGCATCGATCAAGACTTGATGGGATTTACAAATCTATAATTTGAAAGCATAATGATATTCGTTATGCTTTTTATTATAAAAGAAAACCATGTGCTATGTGCATGGTCTAAAAAAGCTTTAGGCGTTGGTGAAAAAACCTCCAATGATATATATATTATATGTGACTGGCAACCACAAATAGAAATCAAAAGGTATCTCAATGAGAGATGATAATACATTATCACATACAACATATAATTGCAAATAATCATACCAAAATATCAAAGAATGGTGATATATAATAAATTGAAAAAAGACATAGGAATGATTTTAAGACCATTGGCAAAGATAACCATATCACAATTCCACCAAAATATAGCGTCTAATCATTTATGGTGTATTTGAAAAGCAAGTCAACATTGATGATATTTGATAGACATGTAAACATGAAGTATAAATATGGGAATAGTAAATAGAAAGGTTTGGGCAAAAGGGTATGACTGTGTGACAGTAGGACA
>CAYSWW010000108.1:0-7562 GCA_964434915.1 uncultured Coprobacillus sp. | reverse complement strand
TGGTCAATCAAATCTTTTTATAAGAAGTGATGTTTTTTCTATAGTATCAAATTTCTAGTATTCAACTTATTTATCATAAATTCTTTTACTAATTCGATAGTAATCTATGCGGTAGAATTATTGAGACATTTTTTCTTGGCATAAGAAAATCCCACCTCCGTAGACTTTTTGAGATTTTAATCATTTCATTTATCTACTTAAGTGGGATTGTTTTAAATCAGAACTAATTTTTATAAACCCATTTCTTTTTTCAATTTAGCAAGTTCTTCATCAACGCTTTGTTCGCTATTTGCATATTTTGCTTCTAAAGAAACTGCTTCGTCAACAGATTCACTATTTAATTCAGTCATTGAATTAACTTGATCTAACATACGATCAGCTTTTTCTTCCATTCTTTCAAATGCTTTCATTGAACCGCTTGCAGCATCCATTGAACCAGTAATCTTATTCATTTTTTCCTGTGTTTTTGCAATAGCGACTTTTGCTTTTACATTTTTTCTACGTTGTTCTAATGTTTGCAAATCTTTTGTAAGCTTATCATGCATCTCACGCATCTTTGTTGCATTATCATGTGCAATATCATATGATTTTTGAAGATCTACACCATTTTCTACATATTTTTGCTTTTTAGCTAAGAAAACTCTTGCATCATCTTCATTACCAGCAGTTAAAGCTTTTCTTGCTAAATTATCATATTTTGCAATGTTTTCGTTGTTTTCATCTATAAGACGTTTCATACGTTTTTCTTCAGCCATAACGCCAGCTGTATCTTTTTTTACTTCAGCAAGTTGTTCTGTAACTTGTCGCATATATTCATCAATCATTTTTGCAGGATCTTCACATTTATCCAATAAAGCATTGATATTAGCTGACATAATATCTTTAAATCTTGAAATAATACTCATGTTTACTCCTCCTATCAGATTACTTATATTTTTCTTCTAAATCACTGGTGTCATCACCAAATGTTTCAAGTGGCTTATCAAGAATCTCTTTCGTGTATTCTTCCTTTTCCCTTTCACGTTTTGCTTTAGCTTTGAATATGGCATAAATAATACCAATAACAGCAACAACCCCAATTACAACAATTGCAATCTTTAAAAAGTTCCAGACATTTGTCGGATTACTCATAATCGATTGCGCAGTTTCTCTAAAAGTATTTCCAATAAACTGTTCTGTAGATAAGCTTGTATCGTAATAGTTTATTTGATAATATCCTTCTAAAATATTACATGCTTCATTATCCATGATTGTATCAGCTGCATATCCACTTAAATATCGTATTTCACCATCCATTTCTGATTCAACATCATTGAGACAGGCAAAATATGCAAAAATAAAATGTCCTTCATCGCTAAAATGTGAATCATATATTTCATTAAGATAAGTATCAGCAGCTGATGTGTTTAGAGTATCCCCATTCCAATATGTCTCAGAATAAGGAATTAACATAACATAGGGTTGTACCCCAGTTAGATTATAGAAGTCCTCTAAACCACTAATAAGTTGATTTGGACTACTAATCCATCCAATTTGATCGTCATACCAATCTGTTTTAGTGACTACACCGGATAAAGGTGTACGTTCTGTTGTATTCTTAATTTCTGTCTGAGAGACAGGACTTTTTACACTACTAATAGAAAAAAAAGATATAAACAACATAGTGCAGATAAAAAGAATAATCAATATCGTCAGTAAACCAATAAACGGTGAACGTCTTCTTGGGGGTCTTGGTCCATAAAAATGAGGTCCGCCAAAGAAACGAGGTCTACCAAAGAAACGAGGTCCACCTACAGGTCTTCTTCTAGGTGGGGGAATATGATTACGATGAGAACCATGACCTCGAGGAGAATAACCTCTTGGGCTAGAACTTCTCGAACTTGCTCCTCTTGAACTACTAGAACGACCACCCGAACTAAATCCACCTGATGAGCGACCACCACCAAAGCTTCCACCTGAGCGGCTACCGCCACCACTACTTCTACCCATCATATCACCTCCAATTTTGTACTTTTATTATACCAAAAACAGAGTATAATTACTAGTTTATTTCATGACTTTCATGATAGGAAATTTTCAATAGAGATTTTAAAATTTGAAAGTTTTTTTTCAATGATTTGATAGTCCATTGAATACAATAACCAAAAAAGTTATGATAAGGACATGAGGAGGTTAGGAAAATGAGTATTAAAGTTATCATTATGGATGTTGATGGTACATTAACAAACGGGGAAAAAGTCATTACACCCAAAACAAAAGAAGCTTTATTAAAAGCAGAAGAAAAAGGAGCTATATTAATTTTAGCATCTGGTAGACCAACATCAGGTTTGATGGATTTTGCGAGAGAATTAAAAATGGATCAATATCATGGATTATTGGTTTCATATAATGGTTCAAAAGTTGTTGATTGTGAAACAAATGAAGTTTTATTCAACCAGGCATTGAGCGTTGAAGAAGGAAAAGCTGTATTGGAACACATGAAGAAATTTGATCGTGTGCGTCCTATGATTGATAAAGGGGAATATATGTATGTAACGAATGTTTACGATAATATCATACAATGGAAGGGAAAGCCCTTTAATGTTATGGAATATGAATCTAGAGGCGGAAAATATAAGCTTTGTGAAGTTGATGATTTAGTTGCTTTTGTTGATTATCCTTTGAATAAAATTTTAACAACGAGTGATCCTGAGTATTTACAAGCTCACTATAAAGAAATGATGGAACCTTTTAAAGATACATTAAGTTGTATGTTTACAGGAGATTTCTATTTTGAATTTACTGCTAAAGGTATAGATAAAGCAAAAGCTTTGGATACAGTTTTAACACCAATGGGTTATCAAAGAGATGATATGATTGCTTTTGGTGATGGTCATAATGATGCATCTATTGTGAAATATGCGGGTATTGGTGTCGCAATGGAAAATGCTGTTCAGGATTTAAAAGATATTGCTGATGAAGTCACTTTATCTAATGAAGAAGATGGAATTGCAGTATCATTATATCAACATATGCCAGAGATTCGTTGATTTTTCTTTTATCATTCACTAAAATCATATTAGGTGAATAGAAATGAAAATGATTAAATATGAAGAAGATAGCCAAGATATCTTATATGAACAAGTTCAACATGAGTTTGCTTTGCTTGTAAAAGTTGTAGAAGTGAATTGATTAGGCGATGAAAACATTGGCATCGCAGTGTTGAAATCATTGTACCACGGATTGAATCGACAGAGGCATGGATTGAGGGAATATTTGTCAGGTAAGACTATGTGATTTTCTCATTATAAATTCTAAAGAAATCCATTCTTGTCGGGGACACTGCCTCATGTAAGATATTTAGGATATGTTGTGCAGATAAAATATGATTTTATAAATCATGTTTTCCTGAAATTGAAGATTATGCATTTCAATCATCTTATACAGGGCAATATCATCAAAAAATAGAAGATTTGCTAATCAAATCATTGATTATTATTTATCCGAAGAAAAATATAAATATCTTATGATTTATAGTCTTGCTTATGAGTTACTCTTTTATCTGATAAAATATTGTAGTTATCCAAAACAATCAAGATATTCGATTCAATCAATGAAACAAAAGACGAAATTAATTCAAATTTTATCTTATTTAGATGAAATTTGTGATGTTCAAGAGGTTGCTGAATATTTTCATATGTCTATGACGGAGTATGTGAATTTTGTACGTATTAAGACAATTAAAAAAGATTTAATTTTAACAGATTCTTCTATCATGGATATCTGTTTATCACATGGTTTTACAAATACTAAATCATTTTATAGAGAATTGGCAAAGTATCATAAACAGACTCCTAAAGAATATCGAAAAAGTGCACGTTATCATCCAAAAAAGTGAGAATGTGCACTTTTTTGTGATTCTTTTCCTTCAAATAAAGCGCTTACATATGGTATGATTTTATTAAGAAACAGGAGGAAAATGAAAATGAAAAAAGCTTTGAAATTTTTGTTGGCTTTATCGTCGATTGATCTTTTAAGTGCATGTTCATCAACGAAAAGTGGAAGTGATGTTATTCAGGGAACATACAGCCTTTACATCAGTGGAGAAGATTGGGGTTGTGGAACATCAAAAGCGATTCTTGCTTTAGATTATCCATTGGATAGTGTAAGTGCTGATGATTTTAATGTAACAGAAACAAAACAAACAACGGATTGGAGAGATCCATCATTCTCTGTCATTGAGGCAACGGTTGATCGTGAAGTTACAAATGCTTATCTTTGCGATGAAAATGGTAATAAAGTAGATGAAGCATCTCAATATGTTGCTCTTGAACTTTATATTAGTCCTAATGATGGGTCTCCATTGTTATATACTGTAAGTACAGGATATAATACTTGGAGTGATCCTTATTACTTGACAATTACTTTAAGTGATGAAGCTGAATTAACTTCTAATGGTGTGACTGTAACAGATTTTTCTATTGATACAGCTGCTACAGGTCAAATAACAGATGCTGATGTACTTAAGACAGATACATTTGAATCAAGTGATGGTATTGAATACAATTATGCTTATTATGAACCAACAGAAGATGCGGATACATTAGTTGTATGGTTACATGGTATGGGTGAAGGTGGAACAGAAAATACAGATCCTTACGTAACTCTTTTAGCAAACAAAGTGACTGCTCTTGCTGGTGAAGAATTCCAATCAACAATTGGTAATGCTTATATATTAGTTCCACAATGTCCAACTTATTGGATGGATATTGATGGTCAACAAGGGAACTTCAATGGTGGTAGTATTGAAAGTAGTGATGTTTCATATTATACTGAATCTCTTAATGAATTGATTGATAGTTACAAAGAATCTTGTGGAGCTTCAAAGATTGTTTTAGCAGGATGTTCAAATGGTGGATTTATGACAATGGTAATGGCTATCGCTTATCCTGGCAAATATGATGCAGTTGTTCCAATTTGTGAAGCTTTACTTGATGAAGATATCACTGATGAACAAATTAATAGCTTAGTTGATTTACCAATATACTTTATTTATTCAGAAGCTGATACAACAGTTGATCCTCCTACACATGAAATTCCAACAATTGCTCGTTTGGAGGCAGCAGGAGCTAAAAACTTACATGTTTCTACAAGTGAACAAGTGGTTGATATGTCTGGAAATTATACTGATGAAGATGGTAATGCCTATGTTTATGATGGACATTGGTCATGGATCTATTTTGATAATAATGATGCAACTTGTGATGATTGTCAACAAACTGTTTGGGAATGGATTGCTGAACAAGTTAAATAATATTTATGAAATGTGGAGTGATGCACTCCACATTTTTGTAAAAACTTTATACTCATTGTCTGATAATTGTACTTCTGTCAAAATTAAGTTATAATGTTTAAGAGGTGATTTCATGAACATTTTTAGTCAGCTCGAACATATGACCAATTTAACTGATAATGAAAAGCTTGTTGTACAATATTTAAGAAATAATCCAGAAAAATTTGTATCAATGAGTGCTTCTGATATTGCAAAAGCCTGTTATGTTTCTACGTCTACTGTATATCGATTATGTCGAAAACTTGATTTATCGGGATTTTCGGAATTAAAAGTACAAGTTTCAGCATCTTTGTATGAATTTTTACAGACGAAAGAACATTTTGATTTTAATTATCCGGTTAAACAAAATCAAACACAACATCAAATTGTTCATCAGTTAAAAGAAGTTTATGATCAAACGGTCATTTCTTCAGTTAACTTGATAGATATAGATCAACTTAGATTGATTGTTCATCATATGAAAAAATTGCAAGCTATCGATATTTATACTTCGGCAGGAAGTCTTTTCTTTGCTCAAAATTTTCAATTTCAAATGCAGGAAATTGGCATCGATGTTTTTGTTCCAACAGAAGAATATCAACAACGTTTAAGAGCTTCATGTAGTAATGCTAATCATTTCGCAATATTGATTTCTTTTGGTGGTCGTAATCTTTTGATAAAGAAATTAATTCATATTTTAAAAAAAACAAAAACACCAATATTAATCATTTGTGGAGCACAACAAAATCCATATGAAAAATATGCAGATTATTGCTTATATATGAGTCCTTATGAAAATCATTATAATAAAATATCTTCGTTTTCAACACGGTTAACATTATTATTTATACTAGATTGTATATATACATGTTATTTTGAGCTGGATTATGATAAAAATGTTAAAAAGAAATTAAACTATTATGAACAATTGAGAAAGGCAGGTTAGAAATGAAACTAGGAATCGTTGGTAGTGGTATGATAGTAGGAGATTTATTATCATTTATTCATGATATTAAAGATATTCAATTAATTCATATTTCTGGAACTAGACGTAGTGAAGAAAAGTTAAAACAATTGAAAGAAGAACATGACTTTTTAAGATATTCTACAGATTATCAGAATTTATTAGATGATCAAGAAGTCGATACAATTTATGTTGCATTACCTAATCATTTGCATTATGAATATGCAAAACGAGCTCTACTGGCAAATAAACACGTCATTTTAGAAAAGCCTTTAACTTCGACATATGAAGAAGCTAAAGAGTTACAAGAATTGGCAATTTTAAAAAAACTATTTTTATGGGAAGCAATTACAAATCAATATTTACCTAATTATTTAAAAATTAAAGAATTATTACCTGAACTGGGAAATATTAAAATAGTAGAATGTAATTATTCACAATATTCATCAAGATATGATGCTTTTAAAGAGGGAAATATATTACCGGCTTTTGATTATAAAAAATCTGGTGGCGCTTTGATGGATTTAAATATTTATAATATACATTTGTTGTGGGATTATTTGGTAGACCATGTGATGTAATTTATTTGCCAAATATTGAACATCGTATCGATACTTCTGGTATTCTTATTTTAGATTATCCAACTATGAAATGTGTTTGTATTGGTGCAAAAGATTGTAAAGCACCGTTATCAAATAATATTCAAGGGAATCAAGGTTGTATTAATATCAAAACGCCAGTTAGTATCATTGGATCATTTGATTTGATAAAAAATGATAATACTCAGCAAACATGGAATGAAAATAAAGACGTTCATTGTATGTGTGCCGAATTTATTGCTTTTGAAAAGGTGTATCAAGAAAAAGATTATCAACAATGCTATCAGATGTTAGAACATAGTATGATTGTTTCAGAAGTCCAAACAATTGCAAGACAAAAAGCGGGAATTGTTTTTGGTGTAGAAGAAAATGCTCTTGATGAATAACAAAGTTTTTTTCTTAAAAATTTTATGAGAAGTGTTGACAAATTGTTAAAAAGAAGATATATTAGTATTGTGGTTAGTTAAAGCTAACTCAGATAATACAAAATAATATTTGGATAAAGAATAATGGTTGTAAGTTTAGTCGCCCTCATACTCCTATTCGTCATTGTTATGATTATAAAACCAGATTTAATTAAGACATACATACACGACTAATCTAGCAATCAATATTCTAAGACTCGGCATGTCATCCAAGAAAAAACAGTAATGTTATGCATTGCTGTTTTCTTTTGGGAAAAATAAAT
>CAYSWW010000107.1:0-7609 GCA_964434915.1 uncultured Coprobacillus sp. | reverse complement strand
GATTTCAAAAGAAATATATATTAAGCGCAAGAACGTGCGCACGATGAGGAGTGAAGAAAATGAAAATCATTAAGCGTAATGGAACAGAAGTTGATTTTGATGAATTAAAGATTACAGCTGCAATTGAAAAGGCCAATGCTGAGGTTGTTGAAACAGAAAGATTGTCGGAAGAAGATATTGATAATATGACAAACAATGTCAAATATCAATGTAAGAAAATGAATAGAGCTTTAAGTGTTGAAGAAATTCAAAACTTAGTCGAAAATGAAATTATGAAATTAAACGCTTTTGCAGTTGCAAGAAAATATATTACATATCGCTATAAAAGAGCGTTAGTGCGTAAAGCTAATACGACAGATGAACAAATTTTAAGTCTGATTGAATGTGATAATGAAGAGGTTAAACAAGAGAACTCTAATAAGAATCCAACAGTTAATAGTGTGCAAAGAGATTATATGGCTGGAGAAGTAAGTAAAGATATTACGAAGCGTTTATTGCTTCCTGAAGATATTGTGAAAGCTCATGAAGAAGGTATTATTCATTTCCATGATTCAGATTATTTTGCTCAACACATGCATAATTGTTGTTTGGTGAATTTAGAAGACATGTTAACAAATGGCACAGTCATTAGTGAAACAATGATTGAAACACCAAAAAGTTTTCCAACTGCTTGTAATATTGCGACACAGATCATTGCTCAAGTGGCAAGCTCACAATATGGAGGACAGAGTATTAGTTTATCTCATTTAGCACCTTTTGTTGATGTTAGTCGTCAAAAGTTAAGAAGAGAAGTACGTGAGGAATTTGCACAAGAAGGTATTGAAGTAACAGAGGAACAAATTAACGATATTGCTGAAAAAAGAGTATGTAAAGAAATTAATCGTGGTGTTCAAATGATTCAATATCAAGTTATCACTTTGATGACAACAAATGGACAAGCTCCGTTTGTGACTGTTTTTATGTATTTAAATGAAGTTAAAGATCCACAAACAAAAGCTGATTTAGCTTTGATTATTGAAGAAACATTAAATCAAAGGATACTTGGAGTGAAAAATGAAAAAGGTGTTTATATTACACCTGCTTTTCCAAAGTTGATTTATGTCTTAGAAGAAGACAATATTCATGAAGATAGTCCTTATTGGTATTTAACAAAATTAGCGGCCAAATGTACGGCAAAACGTATGGTTCCGGATTATATATCTGAAAAGATTATGTTAGAATTAAAAGTTGATAAAAATAATGAGGGTCATTGTTATACATGTATGGGATGTCGTAGTTTCTTAACACCTTATATTAATCCAAAAACAAATCAACCGAAATATTATGGGCGTTTTAATCAAGGAGTTGTAACAATTAATTTGGTTGATGTAGCATGCTCATCTAAAGGAGATATGAAGAAGTTTTGGCAAATCATGGATGAAAGATTGGATTTATGCTATCGTGCTTTAATGTGTCGTCATAATCGTTTGAAAGGAACACCGAGTGATGTTGCTCCAATTTTATGGCAATATGGGGCTCTTGCCAGACTCAAAAAAGGGGAGACTTTAGATAAACTTTTATATGGCGGATATTCAACGATTTCTTTAGGTTATGCAGGACTTTGTGAATGTGTGAGATATATGACGTGTAAATCACATACTGATCCTGAAGCAACACCATTTGCTTTAGAGGTTATGCAATATTTAAATGATAAATGTGCACAATGGAAAGCTAAAGAAAATATTGATTTTAGTTTATATGGAACACCGATTGAATCAACAACATATAAATTTGCGAAATGTTTACAAAAACGTTTTGGAAAAATTAAAGGTGTTACCGATAAGAATTATATTACCAATAGTTATCATGTTAATGTTACGGAAGAAATTGATGCATTTACAAAATTAACATTTGAAGCTCAATTCCAAAAATTATCACCAGGTGGGGCTATTAGTTATGTAGAAGTGCCAAACATGCAGGATAACATTGATGCAGTTTTAGCTGTTATGCAACATATTTATGATCATATCATGTATGCGGAATTAAATACTAAGAGTGATTACTGTATGGAATGCGGATATGATGGTGAAATTCAAATTAAAGAAGAAGATGGTAAACTTATTTGGGTATGTCCATGCTGTGGTAATAGGGATCAAGATAAGATGAGTGTTGCAAGACGTACATGTGGTTATATTGGAACACAATTCTGGAATCAAGGAAGGACACAAGAAATCAAAGAACGTGTTTTACACTTATAAAGTATTAATGATAAAAGCTGCTGGATAGAATTTCTATAATAGCAGCTTTTAATGTTTATGCTAGAATCTATAAAAAGATGGTATAATAGGTGTGAGTCATATTAATAAAAGAAAGGGACGGTTATATGTATTATGGTGAAATAAAGCCGACAGATATTGCTAATGGTTTAGGCGTACGTGTTTCTTTGTTTGTGAGTGGATGTACGCATCATTGTCATAATTGTTTTAATGAAGTGACATGGGATTTTCATTATGGGCAACCATTCGATGATGAAGTAGCAGAAAAAATAATGGCATATTTAAAGCCACCGTATATTGCTGGTTTGACATTGATTGGTGGTGAACCGATGGAGCCGGCGAATCAAAGAGCATTATTACCTTTTGTAAAAAAGGTAAAGGAAACGTATCCGCAAAAAAATATATGGTGTTATACAGGATATCTTTTTGATCAAGAGTTATTGCAAGAAAGTCGAGCAAGATGCGAAGTTACAGATGAACTTTTATCATTGATCGATATTCTGGTGGATGGACGTTTTATGGAGGAATTAAAGGATATTCGTTTACGCTTTCGCGGAAGTGCTAATCAAAGAATTATAGATGTACAGAAATCTTTAAAACAAGGGAAAGTTATTTTGTCTGATTTGAATGAGTAAATGGATGAATTTTCTAGTGTTTTGTGTGAAAAATAAAAATTATCATGATGAAAAATAAAAAAATCCTAAAAATGGGGTAGAAATTTTTATCTAAATTATATATAATGGTAAGACAGTGAAAGGAGGCGTTTCCTTTATGAAAGAAGGTATTAGAAAAGAATACAAAAAGCAATATGATGCTTCTACAAAGAGAATTGATGTTGTTGATGTGCCAGAATTTAATTTTATTATGGTTGATGGGAAAGGGAATCCCACTGTAGATGATTTTAAATTGAAAGCAGAAGCTTTATATATATTATCTAAGGAAATTAAGGATTATTTTAAGCGTGAGTGGGATATTTTATATTTGATTTCACCATTAGAAGGATTGTGGGATACTTATGATAATAGCCATTTTGACGTGACACGTAAAAAAATGATCAAGTTTACTTTAATGATTGCACAGCCTAAGGCTTTGGATGAAGCGACATTTGAAAAGATTAAAGAGCGTGTTGTTGTGAAAAAGGATAATCCTTTTATTGTCGATGTTTATTTGAAAGAAATGAAGGAAGGTCATTGTGTTCAAATGTTACATAAGGGTGCTTATAATACAGAAATAAATACAACGAAGCAAATTATGGAATATATTACGATACAAGGAATGAAATTAGTTGGATTACATCATGAAATTTATTTGAATGATCCACAGAAAGTAGCAACAGATAAATTGAAGACAATCGTCAGGTATGCAATTGAAGAAAAAGGGGTTTAGCCCCTTTTCTTATATAAAGAGGAGGAAATAATCATGTTATGTGTGTCATGGAATGTCAATGGATTAAGAGCATGTTTGAAAAAAGGATTTAGTGATTTTTTTAAAGAAATTGATGCGGATATTTTTGCTTTGCAAGAAACAAAATTACAAAAGCATCAAATTGATTTAGAATTTGATGGCTATATCTCATATTACAATGATGCTTTAAAAAAAGGATATAGCGGAGTGGCAATATATACTAAAAAAGAACCACTGCATGCTAGTTATGGTTTGGGTATAGAAGAACATGATCAAGAAGGAAGGGTTATTACATTAGAATATGAGAAATTCTTTTTTGTGACAGTTTATACTCCTAATTCCAAAAGACAATTAGAAAGATTGACATATCGTCAAGTCTGGGAAGATGCTTTTAGAGAATATGTTATGAATTTGAAAAAGCAAAAATCAGTTATTATTTGTGGTGATTTGAATGTTGCACATCAAGAAATTGATTTGAAAAATGATAAAACAAATCATCATAATGCAGGTTTTACTGATGAAGAAAGAGCTAAATTTTCACAATTGTTAGAGAGTGGATTTATTGATACATTTAGATATAAATATCCTACAAAGGAAATCTATTCTTGGTGGTCTTATATGTTTAAGGCAAGAGAAAAGAATGCAGGTTGGCGCATTGATTATTTTGTTGTTTCTGATGATTTAAAGGATCAAATAGAAGATGCTTATATTTATACTGATATTATGGGATCGGATCATTGTCCTGTCGGTGTTAGATTGGAGGTTTTTTTATGAAATGTATGATTGTTTCTGATATTCATGGCTCTTATGATGACTTGAAACGGGTTATGGATATATTTGAGGAAGAACAAATGAATCAGTTGATTTTGTTAGGAGATTTATTGTATCATGGTCCACGCAATCCTTTACCTGAAGGGTATCATCCTCAAAATGTGATACAATTACTTAATCAATACAAAGATAACATTGTGGCTGTACGTGGTAATTGTGATGCCGAGGTTGACCAAATGGTTTTGGATTTTCCTATTAGATCCGATTATACACAATTATTTATTGATGATCATCGTTTTTTTGTAACACATGGACATTTATATAATAAAGAACAATTGCCTTTATTGAATAAAGGAGATGTTCTTATTTATGGACATTTCCATGTACCTATTGCCGAAGTCAAAGATGATATTTATATATTTAATCCATCATCTATTTCTTTACCTAAACAAGGGGTTAAAAGTTATGGTGTTTATGAAAATCATCAGTTGAGTATTTATTCTTTAGAAAAAAAACTTATAAAATATATAAAAATAGAAAATATGTAAAAAATATAAAAAAACCGTGAAATCGAATGAAAAGTATGGTATTTTTATATTGATGAGGTGAGTGTGATGGCAAAGTATAGAGATATAGCTGATGATATACGTAAAAAAATAAAAAATCAAGAATATACTTTTGGGCAAAAACTCCCTTATGAATATGTTTTGTGTATGAGCTATCATTGTAATAAAGAAACAATGAAGAAAGCTTTAGATATATTGGTAAAAGAAGGTTTGATTATTCGTCGAAGAGGTGCTGGAACATTTGTGAAAGATTATGATCCTTCGATGGATAGTGAAAATAACCAAGCGTGTGGATTGACAGCAAAATATAAAGGCATAAAGAAAGTTACGAGTCAAGTGCTGGAATTTGAGGTTATTCCAGCTGATGAATTTTTAGCTAAAAAATTGCAGATAGAAGTTGGTGATTTTATATATCATATTATTCGTTTGCGTTTTTTAGATGATAAGCCACATTTAATTGATATTACTTATATGCCAATTAGTATTATTCCTAATTTGAAATTAGAACATCTTAAAGCTTCAATTTATGAATATATTGAAAAAGTCTTAAAATTAAGAATTCAGAGTTGTCATTTAACTATTCATGCTGCTTTATCGACACCATTAGAGCAGGAATATTTAGCACTTAAAGAATGTGAGCCTTATATACAAGAAGAACATATTTCTTATTTAAATAATGGATCTATCTTTGAGTATACTTTAGCTAGATATCATTATTCAGAATTTGAATTTCAAACGATTCTTGTTCAACAATAACCTATGATCAAGTCATGGGTTTTCTTTTTTGACAAAAACGGAAAAAAATTTTTGTAAAAAAAGAAGATAAAATGGTGTTTTTTTTGAAAAGTACCATACTTTTTGAAGAAAAGGATTGACATTATAGCAAATAAATTTTATACTTATAGTGTCAAAAATATTTTAAGGGAGGAAAAAATATATGGACGCTTTTGCTGACACTCTTGGACGCGTTGGTGCTTGGTGTGGTCAAAACAAATATTTGAGCGCAATCAAAAACGCATTCCAAAATTTTATGCCTGCGACTATTGCTGGTGCAGTTTCTGTATTATGGACATCTGTATTAGTAAGTGATAGTTCAGGGTTAGGTCTTTTCTTTTCGCCAATTATGGCTCTTGAACCATTCAATGATGTATGGACTGCTATTAATACTGCAACAATTGGATGTATGGCAATTGGTATTTGTTGTTTGGTTGGATATGAAATTGCATGTGCTAATGGTGAAACTGGAGCATATCCTGCAGTTTTAGCATTTGCAATGTGGGTAACTGTTACTCCTGCTGTGCAAGATATCACAACTTTAGAAGCTGTTGCTGCTGTAACTGATGATTATGGTCAAGTTATTACTGAAGCTATAACAATCGGAGAAGCATTAAGTGGTGCTGGTATTGATTTAAGTGGTGTTGCTACTTTTGCTGGTCTTTCTACTACTCCAATGGGAACAAGTGGATTGTTCACTGGATTAATCATTGGTATTCTTGGTATGGAAGTTTATTGTGCATTAAGAAAATTAGATGCATTAAAAATTAAAATGCCAGAACAAGTGCCTCCTGGTGTTGCTCGTGCATTCGAGGTTTTAGTTCCAACTGTTATTGTATTAGTTATTGTTAGTACTGTTGGTTGGTTATCTACTACTTTCTTAGACATGCCTTTGAATGATTTGATTTCAACATATGTACAAGACCCATTAAAAGCAGTTATTGGTGAAAACATTGTTGCGGTTATGATTTTGTATGTAATCATTATGTTATTCTGGTGTGTTGGTATTCATGGTAACAACATGGTGTCTGCTATTAAAGAATCAATCTTTACACCAATGGTTGTAGAAAATATGCAAATATTTGATGCTACTAAAGATGCTACACAAGCTCCTAACGTATTGAACATTACAATGATGCAAATGTTCGCTGAATGGGGTGGATCTGGTGTTACTTTGGCATTAGTTGTTGCAATCTTCATTTTTGGTAAACGTGAAGACAATAGAGCTATCGCTACATTATCTGTAGTGCCTGGGTGCTTCAATATCAACGAAACTGTTACATTTGGTATTCCATTGGTATTAAATCCAATCTTAGATATTCCATTTATCTTAGCTCCAGTTGTAACTATTTTAGTTGGTTATATTTTAACTGTAATTGGATTCTGTCCAAAAGTTGTCGTTCAAGTTCCTTGGACTACTCCACCAGTTTTGTTTGGATTCTTAGCAACAGGTGGTTCAATTATGGGTGCAATTTCACAGTTGATCGTATTCGTAGTTGCAACTGTTATCTATATCCCATTCTTGATTGCTTATGAAAAATATCAAAATAAACAATCTGCTGAAGCTTAATAAGAATATTTATTATTACAGAGAAAAAAGAGCTTGATGCTCTTTTTTTCATCTATAAAGAATTTGGATTCGTCAGAATATGAAAAGAAAAAGATAGCTATAGGCAATCATTGCTGTTGGCTATCTTTTCTGTGTAGCTAAAAAAGTACAATATTCTATTTCTTTTTGAACATTGCTCCGTTACATCTTGGACATTCAACAGCTGTCTCTTTTCCGCCATTTCCTGCCACTATATCTTCTCCCCTAAATTCTCCATATACCCAGTCTGG
>CAYSWW010000106.1:0-7673 GCA_964434915.1 uncultured Coprobacillus sp. | reverse complement strand
GGAATTATCTGAATCGTATTTTTCACCCTGTGCTTGATGGTCAATCAAAAAAATTAATAATTTTACGAATAATTTCTCTTATATCTTTTCTTAATTGATTATATATATCACTTTTCATCTATACTTAGGTGTGAAGATGGTGTGATATTTACACATCTACTTCGTATGTGCCGAATAGTTTGCTTTTTGAACCATACCTTATCACCTTGCCTTATCTTATATAACGATAGCTTAAACAACTTTAGTATATATTGAAAAGGTGAATTTTTGTATAACCATTATATCTCTCCACCCGCATAGCAGGTGGTTTTTTTATTCCGCATACTTCGTATGCTCAATGGACTAAAGTCAATATATTCATACTTTTACGAACATGAAAAAAAAGAGGGTCTATTTACAATATAACCCTCGATTGGAATTAAAATCTTAACTTAATGACATTGCTTACGTAGCCTTTTTATTCGCCTGTTTTTACATGAATACGTGTTAAAGCTTTTCTTAAAGCAGCTTCTGCACGTACAATATCAATATTTTGAGGAGTTTTTAAGCGTCCCTCTGCTCTTTTCTTTGCTTCTTGAGCACGTTCTAAATCTATTTCTTCTGGTGATTCTATTGCATTTGCAATAATTGTTGTGTCTTCTTCATTTACATAAACAAAACCACCTGCAATTGCAAATTTATATCGCTCACCATTTTGAATATAATTCATTTCAGATATATCTATAGCACTTGCTAGAGATAAATGGTTCGCAAGAATACCAATTTGTCCAGATGTTGTTCTTATATTTAATATTTCAACATCTATTTCTTTGTAGATTCCTTTAGGTGTAATAATCTTTAACTTAAATGTTTTCATTCTTTAATCTTTCAGCTTTCTCAACAGCTTCTTCAATAGAACCTACATTATGAAAAGCCTGTTCAGGTAAATGATCCCATTTTCCTTCAAGAATCTCTTTAAATCCTTTTATTGTATCCTCTATACGAACATATTTTCCATCCATTCCCGTAAATTGACTTGCTACTGTAAATGGTTGAGACAAATAATTACGTACACGTCTTGCACGTGCAACTGTAACTTTATCTTCTTCACTCAATTCATCTATTCCCAAAATCGCAATAATGTCTTGTAATTCTTGGAATCTTTGCAAAATCTGTTGGACACCATGTGCCACTTCATAATGTTCTTTTCCAACAACTAATGGATCAAGAGCTCGTGATGAAGAATTCAATGGATCAACAGCAGGATAAATACCTAAAGCCGCAATAGAACGATCTAGCACAACTTTTGCATCCAAATGCGCAAACGTTGTTGCTGGAGCAGGATCTGTTAAGTCATCAGCAGGAACATAAACAGCCTGAACTGATGTAATTGAACCTTTCTTTGTAGAAGTAATACGCTCTTGTAATTGTCCCATTTCTGTTGCTAAAGTAGGTTGATATCCAGCTTGTGATGGAACACGTCCTAACAATGCTGAAACTTCTGAACCAGCTTGAGTAAAACGGAATATATTATCAATAAACAATAATACATCTTGACTCTGTTCATCTCTAAAATATTCGGCCATTGTTAAAGCTGTTAAACCAACACGCAAACGAGAACCTGGAGGTTCATTCATTTGTCCAAAGACAAGTGTTGTTTTATCTAAAACACCACTTTCTTTCATTTCATAATAGAGATCATTTCCTTCCCTTGAACGTTCTCCAACACCCGCAAACACTGATAAACCACCATGCTGAGTCGCAATATTATTTATAAGTTCCTGGATTAATACAGTTTTTCCTACTCCGGCACCACCAAACAATCCAATTTTTCCCCCTTTAACATAAGGGCAAATTAAATCGATAACTTTGATTCCTGTTTCTAAAATTTCTGTATCGGTTCTTTGTTGTGCATATGTAGGTGCACTTCGATGAATTGGCATTTTCTGTACTGTGTCAGGTAATGCTTCTTTTTCATCAATTGGTTGACCTAAAACATTAAACATTCTGCCCAATGTTTCATTTCCAACTGGCACTTTAATGGGATTCCCTGTATCAATCACCTCAAGTCCTCTGACCAAACCATCCGTTGGTCCCATAGCGATACAACGTACTGTATCGTCACCAATATGTTGTGCTACTTCAACAACCAAAGTATGATTTTGAAAATGAATTTCTATTGCTGTATTTAATGCCGGTAAATGAACAGCATCAAAGACAATATCAACAACTGGGCCTACAGCACGTACAATTTTTCCTGTATTTGACATAAGACACCTCCTTATTGAGCATTTGCTCCAGCAATAATTTCACTAATTTCATTTGTGATTGCTGTTTGTCTTGCTTGATTATATTTCAATAACAAGTCTTCAATAATTTCTTCAGCATTATCTGTTGCATTTTCCATGCTTGTTCTTCTTGAAGCATTTTCACTTGTTACTGATTCTATTAAGAAACCATAAATAACTGATTGTAAATACATTGGAATTAAATGATTTAATACTTCATTAGGACTCGGTTCAAAAATAGTATATTTTGAAGTGACTTCAATATTTTCAAATTCTGTTGTATCTACTGGCAATAATGTCACAACTTTTGGTGTAAAAGTTAAATTATTAACAAATTCTGTATAAATAATTTTAATGCGAGAAATTTCATGATTTCTATATTTTTGAGTTAATTCATTTACTAATCTGATAATATCCTTAAATTCCAAAGAAGAATTTAAATTCAAATAATTTTGATGATAATTGATATGACGATGATCTAAATAAGCAGCTCCTTTTGACCCAATCATATAAATTATATCATCTTGATGAATCTCATATTCCATTGTCTTAAAGACATTTGTGTTATATCCACCACATAATCCTAAACTTGAAGTAATAACAATGTAAACTGTTTGACCCGTTGTATTCTGATTTAAATAAGGATTATCAATAAGACCCTTATTACTTTCCAAGATAGCTGCTACTGTTTCTTGAACTTTACTATAATAAGGTTTCATTTCATCCAATTGATTTCTTGTTTTTCTTAATTTTGAAGTTGCAACAAGTTGCATTGCTTTTGTAATTTTCTTAGTAGACTCAACTGACTTTATTCGCCTTTTAATAGACTGCATCTGACTAGCCATATCATCTATCCATCCTTATTCACTTTTAAAAATCGATCAACAAAAGCACTCATAACTTCTTTCATTTTAACAGCTAAATCTTCACTCATTTCTTTTTCTTTTCCAATTGTTTTAATAATATCTTGATGATTTAACATCATATCCTGATATAATTCACTAACAAAAGTTGATACCTTTTTCACAGGAATTGATTTAGTAAAACCATATTTCAAAGCAAACAATGAAATGACTTGTTCTTCAACAGAACGTGGTGAATATTGCGGTTGTTTTAAAACTTCACGTACTTTTTCACCATGATCCAATGTTGCTTGAGTTGCAGCATCTAAATCACTACCAAATTGCGCAAATGCCTGCATTTCATCATATTGTGCTAACTCTAATTTTAATGAACTAGACACTTGTTTCATTGCTTTAATTTGAGCCGAAGAACCAACACGTGATACAGATAAACCGGTATCAATTGCTGGTCTGAATCCCGAATTAAATAAATCTAATTGTAAAAAGATTTGTCCATCTGTAATTGAAATAACATTTGTTGGAATATAAGCAGAAATATCTCCTGCCTGTGTTTCAATAATTGGCAAAGCTGTAATAGATCCCTCTCCATGGGCATCATTTAAACGACAAGCTCTTTCTAACAATCTTGAATGCAAATAGAATACATCTCCTGGATAAGCTTCACGTCCTGGTGGTCTCTTTAACAATAAAGACAGAGTACGATAAGCCACAGCATGTTTAGATAAATCATCATAAACAATCAAAACATCTTTACCTTGTTCTAACCACTCTTCAGCCATGGCACATCCGGCATATGGAGCAATATATTGAACTGGAGCTAATTCACTCGCGCCAGCTGATACAACCGTTGTATAATCCATTGCTCCACCTTGTCTTAATTTTTCTACAATTTGAGCAACCGTAGAATTCTTCTGTCCAATCGCAACATATATACAATAAATATTTTGTCCTTTTTGATTCAAGATTGTATCAATCGCTATCGCTGTCTTTCCTGTTTGTCTATCACCGATAATCAGCTCACGTTGTCCTCTACCGATTGGAATAATTGCATCAATTGATGTAATCCCTGTTTGTAAAGGTTGATCGACAGACTTTCTTGTCATGACCCCAGGAGCAACCTTTTCAATCGGTCTCGTATGCGTATATTGAATTTCACCTTGACCATCAATTGGCTGACCCAAAGCATTCACAACTCTACCTAATAATCCATCTCCGACAGGTACTTCTATAATTCTACCTGTACGTTTGACTTCATCACCTTCTTTAATTGTTCCTTCATTACCAAGCAAAACCGCTCCAACACAATCTTCATCAAGATTCATAACCATTCCATAAACATCATTAGGAAATAATAAGAGCTCTCCAAGCATAGCATTATCCAATCCGTGAACAAGGGAAATTCCATCACCAATTGTCATAACCGTTCCAACATCTTTTGATTCGAGAACAGTATTAAAATTTTTAATTTGTTCTTTTAATAATACGCTAATTTCATCTGGTCTTAAATCCACGAACTTCACCTACTTTCTTAATAACTCTTTTTTAAGTGATTCTAACTTATACAAAAGTGAATCATCATAAATATGATCATTTATTTCAACTTTAATTCCTCCAATTAAAGTTTGATCTATCACCATATTCAATTTCACTTTTTTACCTTCTTTAATACCAATAGCCTTTTCTACTTTTTCAATTTCATCATTCTCTAAAGCAAAAGGTGTATATAATTGACCTATACGAATATTACGATAATCATAACATAACATTTGAAATTGTTTGCAAATATCAAGAATATATCTTATTCGCCTCTTTTTCACCAATAATAATAAGAAATTTAATACATATTCAGAAACTTGTTGACGAAAAGTCTTTTTTAAGATATCTATCTTAATATCATCCTGTATAGCAACATGACTAAAAAATCGAACAAAGGTTTGATCTAAAAAAACTTCATAAATCTTCTGCATATCTTTTTGATATACTTCGATACTATTTTCTTCCTTTGCTAGTGCAAACAAAGACTCAGCATACCGATTTGCAACAAGATTCATTAATTCACCTGATCAATAAACTCTTCAACTAATTGTTGATTTTCTTGGGTATTCATTTCTTTGTTCAAAATTTTTGTTGCCATAGCAACTGCAATATCAATCATTTCTTCTTTCATTTCTTTTCTTGCTTCAGCCTTTTCAGCCGCAATTTCCTGTTCAGCCTGCTCAATTTTATGAGCCACTTCTTTTCTAGCTTCTTCAAGCATCTCAGCACGAACCTTTAAAGCATCCATTTTTGCTCTTTCAATAATTTCATGATATTCTTTAGCTGATTCTTTAGCTCGTTGATCACTTTCCGTCATAAGCGTTTTGGCTTTTTCATTCATATTCTTTGCATCATTAATTTGTGATTCAATATAATCAGCTCTTTTAGCAAAATAAGCTTGTACTGGAATCCATAAGAATTTCTTAAAAAAGAATAATAAAACACCAGTTGAACACAATTGAATAATAAGTGTTGTGATATTGGGGAACAATTTATCTGCTACATTTATATCTATCATTTTTATTCCTCCTAACTCACTTATTTTTTATAAATATAATGATGGAAATACAAAGATTAAAATAAACGCAATCAACAATCCATAAATAGCAACTGTTTCAGTTAAAGCAATACCTAAGATCATCATTGTACGAATTTTTCCTTCGGCTTCAGGATTTCTACCTACTGCTTCCACTGCTTTACTAGCAGCAATCCCTTCACCAATCCCTGTACCTAAACCAGCACATACAGCAATTCCTGCAGCAATTGCAATTAATCCATAATCTGTCATTTTCTTTACCTCCAATTTTTCATTTTCTATCTTTACTAGTTAATCTGCTTCAATCGCAATCAGAATACTAGATAAAGTCACAAAGACCAAAGTTTGAATACAACCAGCAAACAAATCAAAATAAACATGCAAAATCGGTGCCACAATTGGCCCTAAAAAATTCACTGGAATAATAAAACTTGATAACCATCCAGTAAAACTATATACTAATCCCATTAAAATTGTACCACTTAAAATATTACCAAACAAACGCATTGATAACGACACCAATGGAGCAATTGTTCCTAATAAATTTGTTGGTGGCCACACCAAATCCTTTATATATGTCAACCCACCCTTCGTCTTAATCGAAGAATATTGAATTAATACAAAGGTAATTAATGTTATTGAAAGTGTAATTGAATAATTAGACGTTGGTGCATCAAAGCCTATCAACCCACTCAAATTAGAACAAACCAAATAAACAAACATAACTGCAAAATAAGGATAATAGTTTTTCTCAAATTGTGATGGCATAATAGATTTCATATAATTATAAACTATTTCCACTCCTGTTTCACAAACAAGCACAATTCCTTTAGGACGTTCTAAAGGATCTGCAACCTTGATCTTCATCCCCGTATAAACAAAGAGACAACATAATGCTCCAATAATAATTAATGAAAAAACTAATTCCACTTGCAAAGTAATATGAACAGTTGCAAGAACTGTACTACTTATCATTAAGCTCACCTCCTTTATATATATATCCTTGCACATAAACAGTTATTTTTATAACAAGATAACCTAAAAAAACACCAATCATATGTTTCCATTGAACTTTTATTGAAATATAAAATCCAATAGCATATATAACTATTTTCAAAAAACTCATTAAAATAACCATAAAAATAGGCATCTTAAATTTTAATATACCATCAGAAATCTTTATTGTTAGAAAAAAAGAAATCAAATTAATCATATAACCTAAAATAAAACCTAGTAAATAGGATATATCTTTGAAAAGCAAACTTATTATACCAAGTAATAAACAACCAACAAGAAAGACAAAAACTGATTTTTTTGAAACTTCTTTTTCATTCATATCATTTCAACCCTTTTTAAGATCATAAAAACTATATTTTTATGATTGGTAATGCTAAATACTATTATACCTTGAATACCAAAAAATAACAAATCATTTACTATCATATCCTTAATAAAACTGATTTTTTTATATGAAAATTTCAAAAAAGTTCAGTGATTATTAACAATGGCATATAGAAAGAAGCAAATCTTTTGGATTTATTATTTATTAACTTTTTTTGTGGAATAGGTATGGTAATTGTGAATCATTGTTTCTCTATATTATTTAAAGGATTAGCTGTAAGTACTCTTTCTGTAGCTTTCGTTGTTATCTAATGGTGTTGGGCGTTTTATTTGGGGAATGATTTTTGATAATATAGGTATTCCAAAATGTTTATTGTTGATTGCATGTTGTTTTCATATAGTTGTAATGTGATGACTTGTCCTTCTTTCATTAGAGAATGATTGAGACATTGTGCTTTTTTTAACTATCTTGTTCTAGCAACCAACTCATTTTTTATCTTGTTCTTTTCTTTTCATGCTGGCATGATACAAGTGATAACATCAGGATGTCAAATACCTTTATTTTTATTGTTGTTTTTTTTGAGTTTCGGTAAAAAATAAAAAAACAGGTAAAAAGTTATTCACAAATTG
>CAYSWW010000105.1:0-8080 GCA_964434915.1 uncultured Coprobacillus sp. | reverse complement strand
CTAAGTGATTTCACTAACCCTGTGACAAGTGGTCAATCAAATTATTTTTTTTATTTTTTAAAACTTTTTACCATTATTATTGGGAAAATTATGTTATGATATTAATAAGAAATACACAAAAGATTCATTTCCTTGTGATACTGTTAATAGGGGTTGGTGAATATAATGAGATTAGGTTTAACGAATATTCAAGTAGAAGAACGTAAGCAAAAGGGACAAGTCAATGTTTCACAAGATAATATATCAAAAACTAAAAAACAAATTATTAGAGAGCATATTTTAACTTACTTTAATTTTTTAAATATCTTTTTAGCATGTATTGTTTTATCAACAGGTCGTTGGAAAAATTTAACTTTTGTGGTGGTTATTTTTGTTAATACAATTGTTGGTATTATTCAAGAACTCAAAGTAAAAAAAGTCATTGATCAATTGACTGTCGTGACGGTAAAAAAAGTGACTGTACTGAGAAATCAAGAAGAAGTCGTCGTTCCGGTTCAGGATTTAGTGATGAATGATGTTATCTTAGTGGAAAATGGTGAACAGATTGGTGCTGATTCTAAAGTCATTGAATCCTATGGATTAGAAGTCAATGAATCTATGTTAACAGGGGAATCTAAACCAGTTAGAAAATATCCGGGAGATGAATTGTTATCAGGCAGTTATGTTGTTGCTGGTAATGGATGGGCTGAAATCATTAGGGTAGGAAATGATAATTATTCAACTCAGCTTGTTCATAAAGCAAAACATAAAAAGAAAGCTTCTTCTGAAATGAAGACATCAATTGAAAAAATTATTAAAGTTTTAAGTGTTGTGATAGTGCCGGTGGGAATTGTTTTATTTATAGCTCAAATGAAAGCCTTTCCGAACGATATTGCAAGTGCGATTGTGAATACAGTTGCTGGTGTTATTGGAATGATTCCTGAAGGTCTTGTTTTGCTAACCAGTGTTTCATTTATTTTGGGAGTCGGTCGTTTGGCACGAAAAAAAGCTTTAATTCAGGAAATGGAAGCAATTGAAGCATTAGCTAGGGTTAATGTTCTTTGTTTAGATAAAACTGGAACTATTACGACTGGAGATTTGGAAGTTGAAGAAGTTATTCCCTTGAATCATGATACGCTTGAAAATATTCATCAAATTATGGGAGCAATTGCTTATCATTTTGATGATCTCAATGCTACACAGGAAGCTTTAAGGAAGTATTTTGATTGTCCTGATGATTATATCTCACAAGGTCAAATTCCTTTTTCATCAGAGCGTAAAATGCGTGCTATTTCTTTTGGACAAAAGGGGAGTTATGTTTTGGGTGCTCCAGAATTCTTATTAGCAGAGAATCATCCGGTTTTAAAAAAGGTTGATATATATGCGTCACAAGGCTTAAGAGTTCTCCTTTTAGGGAGAACAGATTATTTAGATGAAGATAATTATCAAATTGGTCAAATAGATCCAGTTGCCTTTATTGTAATCCATGATTGTATTAGAGATGAAGCAAAAGCAACATTATCTTTCTTTGAAAAGGAAGATGTTGATATTCGTATTCTTTCAGGTGATAATCCAATCACGGTTTCACGAGTTGCTCAGTTAGCTGGTTTGAAAAACGCTGATCGTTATATAGATGCTCGTACTTTACCAACTGATGAAGATGAGTTTCAAAAGGTTGTGCAACATTATCATATATTTGGACGAGTGAAACCCGAACAAAAACAAATGATAATTAAAGCTTTTCAAAATCAGGACAAGGTTGTTGGTATGGTTGGTGATGGAGTTAATGATGTTTTAGCATTAAAAGATGCTGATTGCGGTATTGCGATGGCAGCTGGAAGTGATGCGGCTAAACAAGCGGCTCATATTGTATTGCTTGATTCTAATTTTGCTTCTATGACTGAAATTGTCAAAGAGGGACGTATGATTATCGCTGATATAGAAAGAGTAAGCTCGTTATATTTAACTAAGACAATTTATTCAACAGCATTATGTTTAATATATGCGGTTTTAGGAGAAAGCTATCCATTTACGCCTTTACAACTTAGTTTGATTAGTGGTTTAGCGATAGGTGTGCCTAGTTTTTTATTAACATTGGAGCGTTCTTCGGTAATGTTATCTCAAGGATTTTTAAAGCATGTGATTTCTATTGCTGTTCCGAGTGCATTGACTATTATTCTTTATATGCTGGGAATTAATATCATGGGACATATTTTACATTTTGATGTAAAAATGTATTCAACATATTATTATTTAGTTGCTGCTTTTATTAGCTTTTTATTGGTTTTTGTAGTTTGTAGTAAACATTTAAATCGTCTTAGAGTGGTAGTTATAACGTTATTAATGGTTGTCTTTTATTTGATTTTGTTGTTTTTGCCTGATTTCTTTGGAATCTATCCATTGTTCAGCTGGGAAACAGTATGGATTGCTCCAATTTGTTTAAGTTCTATTTTCATTTTGGGTGTTTTAAAGAATATTATTCGATATTTTTATAAAATGAAATTAAAAAAATCTTTTTTAATATGATAGTGAGAAAAGGTCTCAACTCTTGTAGTTGGACCTTTTTTGCACTTGTATGTTTTTGATATCAAACGTCAATAATAGACAATTTATGGCGTTTTAACAGACATGATACTTTGGTGAATGATAGTGTTTTCATATTGCTCTTTACAAGCGTTATACAGAGTGTAAGGATGTATATATTTATGTGCTGAATAGACACCATATTGAACATTAAAGTGACATTTGATTTGATGATAGGTATCTGTTTGTTGTTTTAAAAATGAAGAAAGTTTTAAAAGTGCGAAAACAAGCTCATCTACATCAATATCAAACATAATAAGATAAAAAGAATTGGTATAATTGCATAAAAGATTGGCATGACCAAAATTGAGAAAATGGACAATCATCTTTTGTAAGAGTGGTGCAAATTTTTCATATGCTAAAGGGTCTTTTTCATAGTTAATGGGAATAATTTGATATTGTATATAGACGCCTGTGATGGTTTGAATGTGATTAGGCATTTTTACATTTTTATAAAAATGATACAGTTCTTCTTCATGAAAAGATGTATGACATGAATAGTCTGGGTCCAAAATATGAGAAGAAGGAGCATTTTGTTTGTTATCATATATATACATTTTCATCACCATCTTAGTTATAACATAAAAAAATTAAGAATTTTGGGGAAATGTGTAGATGTTGTATCATTTTTGTTGAAGGAGGTATTCATTTGATAAAATTGAGTCATAGCAAAACTATATTGATGATAATTGTATTATGTTTTATTGTTATTTTAATGATAGATATGTTTTGGACTACTTCTTCAATTGTTTTAACGAATGAAAGAAAAATAGAGATTCATACTGATGTGGATTATACTCATTTTATTAAGGAAGTACGAGGAGGAAGTATAGAGGATGTTGATATCGATAGTTCATATGTCAATATTGATGAACTAGGTGAATATCCACTTTATTTTACTTATGAAGATGAACAAAAAACAATTCAGGTACAAGTTGTTGATACGATTCCGCCAGAATATCAAGTTATCAGTCAACAAATTGCGCTTAATCAGAGTGTAGATCCCAATGATTTTGTTGAAAATATCGTAGATGCTACTGAGACAGAAGTTTATTTTAAAGAAAATTATACTTTTGATCAAGAAGGAGAACAAACTATTCAAATCGTTGTTGAAGATAGTTGTCATAATAAAACTATCAAAGATGTAACCGTTGAAGTTGTGAAAGATACAACGGCACCAACAATTATTGCTCGTAATATGAGTTTTGTTGTTGGTAGTGAAGAAAATATTGCATCAGATATTAGTGTTCAAGATGATTTTGATAAAAATCCTTCTTTAACAATTGAAAAGGATGAAGTTGATATGACAACACCTGGTTATTATCAAGTTCATATTAGTGCTTGTGATGCTTCTGGAAATGAATCAAGTAAAACAATTACGATACAAGTTATTGATGAAACACAAAATAATGAAAAAGTTGTTTATTTAACTTTTGATGATGGTCCTTCAAAATATACCCCGGATGTTTTAGCAATCCTTGAACAATATCATTGTAAAGCCACTTTCTTTGTGACAGGAATGAATGCTGTTTATCGAAAATATATTAAAATTGCTTATGATCAAGGACATACAATTGGCTTGCATACTTATAGTCATAATTATGCCAAAATTTATGCATCTACTGATTCCTATTTTGCTGATTTAGAGAAAATTGGTTCTTTGGTAGAAGAGTATATTGGCTTTGTGCCACGATATATTCGTTTCCCGGGAGGAAGTTCAAATAGTGTTTCTAAAAAATATTGTGAAGGTATTATGACAGAGCTTACTCAGATGGTTGAAGAAAAAGGATATATTTATTATGATTGGAATGCGGAAAATGGGGATGGTTATGCGAAAATGAGTCAATCTGAGATGTTAAAAAGAGCAACATCATCAACCCAAAATCAAATTATGATTTTGATGCATGATGCCAATGGGAAACAAAATACTGTTGATATTTTACCTCAAGTCATTGAATATTATCAAGAACAAGGATATGTTTTTAAAGCAATTGATGATTCGACTTTTGTTTTTCAACAACATGTCAATAACTGATAATAATTCGCTGTTTTTTGTCATATACATAGAATGGTGATGTTGATGACACATAAGAAGATTGGTTTATTAGTAGGAATAGCAATGTATATTTTTATTTTATATTATTTTTTGGATGTTCTGATGCCCTTTCTATTTGCCATTATATGTTATTTTTTAATAAAGCCCGTTATAGATTGAATTGAGAATAGATTTCATATGAAAAGAAGTGCTATTGGCATTTTTGTATTGTTGGTGGTTTATGCTATCTGTGTTATACTTGTTGTCAGTTTAGGTGGAACATTATTTTTCTTTTTGTTTGATATGACAAAACAACTGCCGTATTTTTTAATCAAGTTTTTTTCCCTTGTTTAGAACAGTTTACAAGTATGATTCAACAACATTTTTCATTTATCCATTTTCATGATTTGCAATCTATTTTTCAAGCATTAGAACAAGTTATGATTTGGTTTATGGGTTTATTTTCATCACTTTTTTCTCATATTCCCAATATCCTTTTTTCTTTTTTGGTTTTTATTCTTTCAACATTTTTTTTGGCTATTGATTATGATGATATTCGTCAAAAGATTATTCATATTTTTCCTAGTGAGTTAGTTCATTATTGTCATAGAGTTAAAGAACATTCTTTAGAAAGTATTATGATATATGTCAAATGTCAATTGATTTTAATGATGATGACATTTTTCGTCTTATGTATTGCTTTTTCTATTATCCGTATAAGCAATCCTTTATTTTATGCTTTTGTGACTGCTTTGCTAGATAGTTTACCAATTATCGGAACTGGTATAATCCTGATACCAATGGTTTTTTTTTATTGCTTTAAGAGAGCTTATTTATGTACTTTTTATATCTTTTTGATTTATGTGTTTATCAATATTCTTAAGAGTTTTTTAGAGCCAAAAATCATGAATCAACATATGCGTATTCCTTCTTTTATTTTATTATTGTCTATGATCGTTCATCTTCATTTGTTTGGATTTATGGGATTTATTCTATCTCCAATTCATATGAATCTTATTTATTCATCTTTAGAATAAACAAATTTCATCTTCATAAAAAATGTGATAATATAGGTACGAGGGAGGAATGAAGATGAAAAAGAAGTATATATTTTTTGATATAGATGGTACATTAACAAATAAAGCAACAGGAGAACTCATAGAAAGTGCAATTACAACAATTAAGAAGCTTCAAGATAATGGGCATTTTGTTTGTATTGCAACAGGACGAGCTTATTATAAAACAAAAGATATTGCTAAAAAGGCTGGTATACATCATATTGTGAGTAACGGCGGAGCTGCGATTACGATTAATGATCACATGATTGAAAATCGCCCATTAGATCATCAAAAAGCCGTTGCTTTATGTGAGGAAGCTGAACGAAAGGGATATGGAATATTGATTTCTACTGGTGATCATATTGATGTGTTTATGAAGAATGATCGTTTTATTGAACAGGTTGGATTTCGTCAAGAACCAACACGCTATTTTTTGGATCAATCAAAAGATTATGCAGATATTCCAGAAATTTATAAAATTTATTTAGCTATTCCAGTCGAAGATGAAAATCAAGTATCATTGATTCCTACGCTTGGACATATTCGTTTTATGAAAGAATATTTGACTTTTCAACATGATGAAAAAGATCAAGGAATTATAAAGATGGTTGAAAAAGTTCATGGTTCTTTAGAAGATGTTGTTGTTTTTGGTGATGATTATAATGATTTGGTTATGTTCCATGAGGATTGGACTTGCATTGCGATGGGAAATGCTTGTAATGAATTGAAAGAAAAAGCAACTTTTGTGACAAAAGCAAATGTTGATGATGGTATCGAATATGCATGTCGTTATTTTGGATGGATATAATTTTTGAATAATTGTATACAATTATTCAAAAGTGTGTTATAATACCAATTAACTTATCAAAGAGGTGATTGGAATGCAGGATGAAATCCAGAATTTTTTTAGAAAATCATTAAAAGAAAATGAGATACCTAATGAACTTTATACGCTTTATTCAGTCAAAAAAGGATTACGTAATGAAGATGGGACCGGGGTATTGGTTGGCTTAACGAAAATATCGGATGTTGTGGGATATAAGAAAGTTGATGGCCGTAAATTGGATGATTATGGAAGTTTATATTATCGCGGTATCAATGTTAAGGATATTATTAAAAATCATGGTGGCGATAAACGCTATTTATTTGAAGAAGTTTGTTTTCTTATTTTATTTGGTTATTTACCTAATCAGGAAGAATTTGAACAATTTAAAGCTATTTTAAGTCAACATTATGAGTTACCGCCCCATTTTTTAGAAGCGAATATATTAGGTTTCCCTGCTAAGAATTTAATGAATAAATTACAGCAAGAGGTGCTGATGTTATATAGTTATGATCAAGATGCTGATAATATTGGCATTGAAGAAACATTGGAAAAAGGTATTAATCTACTCGCTAAAATTCCAACTATTGTTTGTTATGCTTATCAAACAAAAGTACATTATTTTGATGAACAAAGTTTATTTATTCACCATGTGAATAAACAATATAGTATTGCTGAAACAATTCTTTCTTTATTGAGAGATGATGGAAAGTTTACGGAAAAAGAAGCTGAGGTTTTAGATGTTGCATTGGTTTTACATGCTGATCATGGTGGTGGAAACAATTCAACATTTACAAATGTCGTTATTTCTTCTACAGGAACTGATATTTATAGTTCTATCGCAGGAGCAATTGGTTCATTAAAAGGACCTCGTCACGGAGGTGCTAATTTGGCTGTAAAAAAACAGATGGAACTTGTCATTATGGACATCTCTGTTTATGCCAGTGATGAAGACATTAGACGTATTGTTTGTCGCATTTTAGATAAAGATTTTAATGATTGTAGTGGATTGGTTTATGGAATTGGTCATGCGGTATATACATTAAGTGATCCTAGAAGTGAGATTTTATCACAGGCCTGTAAGGAGTTGGCTAAAGAAAAAAATAGAGAGGTAGAATTTGATTTTTATCAAAGATTTGCTGAAATTGCTATTGAAGAGATTTATAAGCGAAAAAGGATTCATGTATGTACGAATGTTGATTATTATAGTGGTCTTGTTTATGATATGTTAAATATTCCAAGTGATCTTTATACGTTGTTATTTGTTGTGGCGAGAACGGTGGGATGGATTTCACATAATATTGAAAATAAGTTATATTCTAATCGTATTATTCGCCCTGCAACGAAATATGTTGGTGGAATTAAAAAGTATAAAAAGTTGGAAGATAGATAATAAACTAAGCTTTGATACGATTCAAATGAGTAGACAGTATAAATAAGTCTACGAAGGAGAATCGTGTTTTAATATGGGAAGAAAATAGATGTTGCGGAGAGTTACTGGATATTATGAAAGTGTCATGATACAATGTTGATAAAGACGATTTGAAATGGTAGTGTCAAATAAGTTATGAAAAAATGAAATTTATTCATAACTAGAATTCC
>CAYSWW010000104.1:0-8090 GCA_964434915.1 uncultured Coprobacillus sp. | reverse complement strand
TCACACATGAATTTAGACTAGTAAAAGGTGAAAGTAAATACATTAATATAACAACTAAAAGTCACCACAAGTTATTTTGCAGCGACTCTAAACCCACAGTTATTTTAAATAGTCTGAATAACTTTTTACCTGTTTTTTTACCGAAACTCAAAATATTTCTTTATTACGAATTTTCAGGAGTAGTTCAGATATGCAAAAAATCAGACCTGACATGGATATCGGTCATAATATCCAACGTCTAAAACGAAATTCAAATATGACACAGGAGCAGGTTGTTGCTCACTTACAGCTTATGGGAAACTTCTTCGCTACTACGACCTCGGCTGACTTCTTGTGATTCGTTGTTACTAGGAATTTCTTCCCTCACAAGACCTCCCGGGATAAGGTCATATCTCTTTCATTCCATATATCCGCCATATTTACATATAACAGTCCTATTCCGCAACCTCTTATGACTTCGTGTTGTTTTGCACACTCATCCCCGTTATATGCCTGATATGATTCGTGTTCCTCGGACCGGAGTTTTGCCTCCATCTTCTTTCAGATTCCACCTCACGATGGACACCCTTGATATTGGCTAGTGGTTGGCAGTTGCGACATCGCCTCCACAGTGGACTTGCACCACCTAGATATATGCCATGCCCGGCATACAAAAATGCAAGATTCAGAAGTATCTGTCTCTTGCATTTTTATTTTATTAACTGTTTATTTCGTTACAGCCCCTTATTCACATGCCTTTTTCATTTCTTCTACTAGGCGCCTTATTTTACGATCGCTTAAACCTTTATAGCCTTTGGATTTCCAATTTCTGTACGTCGAATTTGCAATACCTGCCCTCTTGCAAATTTCTGCCATATTAAATACTTCATAGTGAGAATCAATATAAATAATGTCTTGTATATCATTTATATCCTTGAATGATTCGTCATATTCATTCGCTGACAGGTAGATGTTTTCCATACTGTCACGACACATCAATAATCCATCTTCTAATTCTTTCAATTCAGTATCTGCTTCCATACCTCTAAAGTATGAGTACCCATATTTTTCTAGTGCTTCATCACTAATATATAATTTTCCCATTTTTTAATCCTTCCTATTTTTTCTTTTTAAAACGATGTAAAATATTATAAATAATGCAATTATTCCACCAACTTGCATATTTTAACGATGTAGGATATGATAATATTGGTAGGAAGGGAATTGTTTCCCTTTCCTAGAATTTAAGATTTCTTGGATGCCTAGCACAATCGCGACAATATAAGCAAGGCTTTCCAGGAAATCTTTTATATTATTAATTCCAAACATCTTTTTTCTTCCTTTCTTGATTATGTTATAGTATAAATTTATACTATCGTCAATATTTTCAGTATGTTTTTATACTTTTTTAAAGATGAGATATTTTGTTTTATAAAAAAACACCTCTAACCGCAACAGTTAAAGATAATTAATTCAACCAACACTTAACTTCCATGATCATAAGCAGAAAAATCTATATCAATACCTAAGATATAAATTACAGATGAACATTGCCTACTTTTACATCCAATTAATCTATACTTATCACCACCAAAACGAATTGACATAATTTTTGTATCATTAGAAAGTTCTAACTCGTTCTTCGGATCATGAGCGTTAAAATTAATCTGTGAATAATCCAGAAGCTTTCTACCTCCTTGATATTTATTTCTTTTTTCAAACCCACTCCATCCTTCTGTGCTCATTACTTTTAGACGTTCGTACAACATATTCAAAACATCTATATCCTTTCTTATATTCTGACTTTTTTTAAATTGATTAAGAGAATATTTATCTTGATTTGTTAAATATTTATTGTAACAATTAAAAGAAACATCAAAAAGTATTAGTAATATCGTTGCTGCTATTGAAAAAGGAATGTTCAACGATTCTATGATTGAACGAATGAACACTCTTGAAAAGCAAAAAAAGGAACTTGAAAATCAAATTAAATTAGAAAAAATGGATCATGAAGTTTTAAATGTTGATTTTGTAAAATTTATTTTAAAAAAATTCAAAACAACAAAAGAAAGTAACCTCGAAAACAAAAAAAGACTTGTTGAAACGTTTATTTCAAAAGCCTTCTTATTTGACGATGGTAAGTTAGTAATTACCTTCAATTATCGTAAAAACGGACATCTTGCAACACATGAAGAAGTATTAGAAAATCTTCATAGTTCAAAGGTTCGTCAAATTTTTTTTGGTGGAGGCGGCGGGAATCGAACCCGCGTCCAAAAGCCGTCCCATATGAAACGTCTACAGTTTATCTTGTGGAATAAATTTAACTAAGCTACGATCCACAAGCAGTCTTTCACTTAGCGAGTTTGTTAATTTTCGAGATATAAGTCCAAACATCCTATATCCTTAACCTATAGAGTATGTTACTGATTCTATGATTATAGGTGAATCATAGGTCAGCATCCGCTAAAGTCTAACGTCGACTAGCAAGCGAAAGATAATTGTTGTCTGTTTCCAGATATTTTTTGGTGCATTTAACGTATGCCTACGACTGCAGTTCCATTCAAACTGACCCCTGTCGAGTCCAAGACGCCCCCATTAGTAAACATTTTTTAATGCTCTTTCAATATCTCTTTTTGCATCTTTAGCTTTTAAATCATGACGTTTATCGTATAATTTCTTACCTCTTGCTAAAGCAATTTCAACTTTAAGTTTAGAAGTATTAAAATACAATTTTGTTGGAATAATCGTTAATCCATTTTCTTTGACTTCTTTTTGCAATTTTCTAATTTCTTTACGATGCAATAAAAGCTTCCTTGTACGGAGTGGATCATGGTTAAAACGATTTCCTTGTTCATAAGGAGCGATATGCATATTTTCTATAAATGCTTCATTATTCTTAATTCTAATAAATGAATCTTTTAAATTGGCACTCCCTTTACGAACTGATTTTATTTCAGTTCCTTTTAATTCTATTCCTGCTTCATAAGTATCTAAAATAAAATAGTCATGGTAAGCTTTTTTGTTCTGTGAAACAACCTTCATGCATATCACCTCCTTTTTATCTTCTTTTTCTTGGTAAACGTTTTGTCTTTCTTATTTTACCCTTTTTTTGCTTATTTGTCTTTACTTTTTTGTCGTTTATGACAATTGTTTTTTGTTTTCTTTTATGAGACTTCTGTCCAACAAGTTCAAAATCAATCGTTCTTTCTTTTTTACTACAAGCAACAACCCTTACTTTTACTTTATCTGATAATTTATAGACTTTGCCTGTTACTTCTCCTACAAGCCTCATATTTTGATCATCAAAATGATAATAATCATCAGTTAAATCACTAATATGCACTAAACCATCAATAGTATTTGGCAGTTCTACAAAGAAACCAAATGATGTAATAGAAGATATCATTCCTTCATATTCTTCACCTATATGTTCACTCATATACTCTGCCATTTTCATATCCATGACTTCTCTTTCGATATCTATAGCTTCTCTTTCACGATGTGAAGATTGTTCAGCCAGATAAGGAATTATCTTTTCAAAATGATCAATATCATCATAACGTTCTTCAAATAAATAATGACGAATTAAACGATGAACTAATAAATCAGGATATCGACGAATTGGTGATGTAAAGTGTGTATAAAATTCATCTGCCAATCCAAAGTGTCCTAGACACTCTCTATCGTATCTTGCTTTTTGCATACAGCGGAGTAATAAAGTTGATATAATTGTATGTTCTTCTGTTCCCTGTGATTCTTTAATAATCTTACTTAATTCATTTGGATATACTTTTTCTAATGATCCTTTAATTGTAAATCCTAATGGTTTTATCATTGATACAAATTGTCTTAACTTTTTTAATTTCGGATGTTCATGAACACGATAGATAAAAGGCAAATCCATCCATTTAAAATGTTGTGCTACAGTTTCATTCGCTTTCAACATAAATTCTTCTATAATTCTATCAGATTCTCCTCTTGTACGTAAAACAACATCTGTTGGTTTTCCTTGCTTATCTACAATAATCTTAGCTTCATCAACATCAAAATCAATTGCCCCTCTTGCTTCTTTTTTCTTTCTCAAAATATCAGCTAACTCTTGCATTAAAAAGAATAAAGAAACAACTTCTTGATACTGTTGTTGTAGATGATGATCACCCGCTAATATCTTATTCACATTATTATAAGTCATTCGATAAGAAGAATGAATCACAGATGGAATAATATCATGTTTCACAATTTCTCCATTTTGATCAATTTCCATAATACAACTTATAGTATAACGGTCAACTTGTGGATTTAATGAACATATACCATTAGATAGTTTATGAGGCAACATAGGAATAACACGATCAACCAAGTAAATAGATGTTCCTCTTTGGATAGCAACCTTATCTAAAGCAGATTCTTCTTTAACATAATACGAAACATCAGCAATATGAACCCCTAATTCATAATGACCATTATCTTTTTTCTTTAATGAAATTGCATCATCTAAATCTTTAGCATCATCACCATCAATAGTCACAATCAACTCATTTCTTAAATCAACACGATTTTTTAAATCACTTGGATCAATCTCATCACTAAAATCCTCTATTTCCTTATAAACCTCTTTAGGAAACTCAATATCCACATCATGTGCATGCACAATTGATAAAATATCAATACCAGGATCATTTTTATGTCCTATAATTCTTATAATATCTCCCTTTATCTGAGGTTTAAACGTTTTAATTTCAACAACAACTTTATGTCCAGGCATTGCACCATGAGAATGTGCTCTATCAAAAAAAATAGGTTTTGTAAACTTTCCATCATCTACCTGTACATAATAATCCTTACGGCCCTTTTTGACTTCACCAACATAACGTAATTTTCCTCTTTGAAGAACTCGTATAACCTTTCCTTCTTCACGTTGTCCTTTCGAAGGAATCTTTTCTATAAGAACAGTATCTTGATCCAAAGCATCTTTGACATTTGTTTCACGAATATAAAATTCTCGTTCTTCATCGACCTTTACAAAAGCAAATCCTTTTTTATTAAATTCAATTATTCCTGTATAATAATCTAATTGATTAGGTAAATAATAATCATTAAAATGATTACGTATGACCTTTCCATCATCTTCTAATCGATTCATTATTTTAATAAATGAAATATAATCTTGCGTATCAGTCATATTAAAATAAGATGCCAACTCGTCTATTTTTCTTCTCTTATATTTTTCATCTTTCAATAATTCCAATATTCTCGACTCCATAACCTCACCTCCTTTTTATTTTACCCCAAAGAAATAAAAATAGGACACTGCGTGTCCCATTCATCAACCCATTCTTAATAAGATAGCAATAACAAAAAATATAATCGCAAGTGCTATCGTCAATCTAGAAAGTACCAACTCAGCTCCTCTTTCCTTTTGATGCGAAAAAAGATTAGAACTTTGGCCTGTTAAGGCATTAACGATACCATCAGATTTACCACTTTGTAATAGGCATACAATAATGAGAGCAACTGAAACAATCATTAATAATACATTTAAAATCATTGTTGTACCTCCCTTTCACAATATTTTTATACATAAGCACTGTTATCATATCACAATAGAGCGAAAAAAACAACTTAAATTTTCATCAAATCAATGTAATTTCTCTTTCCCTTTAATAAATATTTTCATTAAAATAGGAGCACATATCAAATAAAAAAAGAAATTACCACAAGCATGTAAAGTATCAAAAAACAAACCAGACATATAATATGGTATAAATAACCCTATACCACCAATCATAAACTGTTCCAAAGATACTATAAACCCAAAAACATATCCCATTAAAAAACTAAATATTGCCATGACTAAAAGTGATGGCTGTTTATGAAAAGTCTTCCATAAATCAATGAATATTTGCGTCAATAAACAAACAACAATCCATGCAAATATTTGAAAAAAAGTCCAAAGACCCATTCCTAAAAACAAGTTAGAAACAATGGTTGTCACAAAAGTTAATTGAATCCCAAATAATAAACCAAAAATCATGACACAAATAATAATAATTGATGTCACAGGTTTAATATTAGGCAACGATTGTAAGGCAATGCGTGATGCGATATTGACAGCAGCAAAAATACCAATTAAACTTATTTTTTTAACCTGAGTCATTCTACTCACCACAAACATAATACCAAACGATATTATCACCTTGAGCCACTTGATAACTTCCAGCTCCTTGATTTGGAACAACATCATTCACTTTATATAACCAACCCGATTGTGAACCATAATCAAACTCATTTAATCCTGCAATTCCTTTAACATATACAATTGTTCCACTACCACTCTTTTTCAGCTCTATTCCATTTTGGTCAGTATATGTTTTTAACACATCATAAACACTTTGTCCCTCCTCAAATTCAACTTCTCCACTGCCAATCACCGAATCTATTCCTTGGATTGTCAACGTAACCAAATATGTTTTATTTTCCTCTGTCTGAGTTTGTTGATTCGATGAAACAGTAGTTTGAGAACTATCTGATTGAGTTGTTTGCTTTTGTGATGATTGCTTTGCAGATTGATTTGTTTCTGTCTTTTCTTGTTGTGTCGTTTGTGATGTTGTTGATTGTGGAGATGTTGATTCTACTACAACATCCTCTTCTTCCTCTTCAACTGCTTCTTCTTTAATTTCAACGCTATCTTCTTTTTCTTGTACTTGGCTTATATTATTTGATAAAGAGGAATTGGAATGATTGAGACCAATAACACCAATTCCTAAAAAACAGATTATAACACATAATAATGTATATTTTTTAATTCTCTTTTCCACAAGCAATCTTTCCTTTCATCACAATTACACTTATTAACAAGAGTGCACAATACCATAATATTCGTGATGAATCACCGGTCTCAGGCACATTTTTTTGTTTATCATTCGTATCTTCTTGAATAGTTTCTGCTGTAACAGTCACAACACATTTTGCTGTTAAACCATTTTGGGAAGTTGCAGTTACAACTGTTGTTCCTTCTTTGATTGCTGTTACTAATCCTTGATCATTCACACTTGCTATATTCACATTCTCGGTACTCCATATAACCGTTTGATTAGCGGTTAATTGAACTGTTTTTCCAACTTTTAATTCTATTTCAGATTGGTCTAATGTCAGAGTCGTGGGATTGATAATTTCTTGGTATTCTTCTCTGGCATCTTCATAAACTGATCCATGATAATAATAACCAATCGCTTGAGCCCCTTGCATTGTAGCATAAAAATTATCTTCACCATCATAACTATACCAAAAACTTCCATCTTCATTCTGATATGTCAATAAAACATCAAAAGGATTATTTTCATCTTGATTATATGTTGTTCCTTTTACTCCTTCTGCATCATATGTTAAAAGTCCCATCAAAACACAAGCTTGCGTATTTGCATTTACATAAGATGGATATGTATAATCTCCAAAAACCATATCATCATCTTTATATCCGCCATTTTCTTCTTGATGATCACAAATATATTGAAGTGACTGTGATATTATTGATTCATATTTTGTTTGATTAACTAAGCTTAAAGCTTCAATACACCATCCTGTTACATCTAAACTAACTCCATAAGCCGATCCAAAACCGCCATTTTCTTCCATCAATCCAGCTAAGTAATCAGCTGCCTTTTCAGTTTTTGCAGATCCAATTGTATATAAAGCATATACCCCATAAACCTGATAGTTGGCATATGTGAAATCGTTTGTTAAATCAAAAGCACCATTATCTTGTACACATGCTTCTAACATTTCAACATAATTAACTCCTTGATATTGATTAGGATTATCACCATGTAATGTTAATGCAATCACTGTTTTTGCAATATCAGAAGCATAATCTGTTGCTATGATATCTTCATCGAAAGGTATTGTATCCGATTCTAATCCTAAAGCTTCATAAGCTAGAATTTCATCTACTGTTGTCAATATCGTTTTTTGTGAGAAATATAATTGACTGGCACGATAAGCATCATCAGCACTCCATGCTAAGGTAATATTTATTCCACTTAATAAAAGAATAAATGCAATCAAAAGACTTGTAACAATTTTCTTCATTTTCATTTTCCTCCCTAAATTCA
>CAYSWW010000103.1:0-8131 GCA_964434915.1 uncultured Coprobacillus sp. | reverse complement strand
TCCAATTAATGAAAACAACTATATAATATAAATCTAAAGATAATATGAAGTGACCCCCTAGTTGCCAAAACGTGGATTACGATTCATAATAAGATATGTAAAAAATTATGAAAGTCGATACCATAACGACAAAAGGAGGTCACTATGAAAAGTATAATCTATATTGGAATGGATGTCCATAAAAATACGTACAGAAAAGATATTTTTTATATCAAAAATCATAAAAAGAAAAAAATCTGTCGAAACAACTTTATAAAAAAATTATTTCGTTACAGCCTCTTCATATTTTTATTCTTCAATAACTCCCATTAATTCTAATATTCTATTTAAATCTTTCGTATCAGTATACTTAATTGTGATTGAATCATTATCAACCTTAATCTTTGTACGATATTTCTTTCTCAATAATCCTTCTACATAAACATATTCTTTTGGTTTTTCTTCTTTAGGTTTAGATTTTCTAGCTTCTTGAAGTTTAACACCTTTTACAATATCTTCAACTTCTCTTACTGAAAGTTGTCGATTAATTGCTTTTTGAGCAATTTCAACAGCTTGCTTTTCATCAATGGTAATAAGAGGTTTAATATGTCCCATTGTTAGTTTTCCATCTAAAACAAATTCCTGCATTTTTGAAGGCATTTTTAATAGTCTCACAGTATTTGCAATATGAGCTCTAGATTTTCCGACTCTTTTTGCTAATTCTTCTTGTGTTAAATGCAACTTTTTCATTAATGCTTGATAAGCTTGAGCTTCTTCAATCGCATTCAAATCTTCCCTTTGAATATTTTCTAATAAAGCAATCTCCATCATTTGCTCATCAGTAAAATCAACAAGAATAGCAGGTATTGTCTCTAAGCCAACTAAAGAAGCTGCCCTAAAACGTCTTTCTCCAGCAACTATATCGTATCCCTGAATTGATTGTTTCAAAATAATTGGCTGAAATATCCCATGTTTTTTAATAGATTGTGCTAATTCATTCAGTTTTTCTTCATCAAAATGTTTTCTAGGTTGATAAGGATTTGGTCTAATCTCTTTTAACGGTATTTCGACTTGTGACATCTGTGGTGCTTTTTTTTCAATTGCATCTATGACTGATTGTAAATCAACTCCCTGTGATGCATCATTAAAAATAGCATCCAAACCCTTTCCAAGTTTCTTTGTTCTTTTACCTGTTGCCATTGCGTTTTTCCACTTCCTTTGCTAATTTAGCGTATGCTTTTGCACCCTCCGAATGACTATCATAGTCAAAAATGTTCAATCCTTCAGAAGGTGCTTCTGATAATTTAATATTTCTTGGAATCGCAACATCATAAACCTTTTCTCTAAAATATTTTCTCACTTCTTGAGAAACCTCTATTCCTAAATTCGTACGTGAATCTAGCATTGTTAATAAAACACCTTCAATTGTTAAATTTTCATTGAAAACTTTCTGTGTCAATAAAATTGTATTTAATAATTGTGTTAAACCTTCCAAAGCATAATATTCACATTGTACTGGAATTAAAACTGTATCAGAAGCTGTTAATGCATTTGTATTTAATAATCCTAATGCTGGGGGACAATCAATAATGACATAGTCATATTTTGTCTTTTCTTCATCTAATGCTTTCTTTAACTTTTGTTCACGTCCTGTACTTATCTGTGATAGTTCAATTTCTAATCCTGCCAAATCGATATTTGCTGGAACAATAGATAAACCTTCAACATTGGTAGACAATATAGTATCTTTTAAAGGCACATCTTGCATAATCGCATCATAAACAGTCAACCCTAAAGCTGACCGATCTACCCCAATTCCTTGTGTTGCATTCGCTTGAGGATCAATATCAATAAGCAAAACCTTTCTTCCCATATAAGCAAGCGCGGCACTTAAATTAACACTTGTTGTTGTCTTTCCAACACCGCCCTTTTGATTTGTAACTGCAATAACTTTTGACATTTTCTATTCCTCCCATATCGATATGCTTGCTTATTTTAACATAACTCTTTTCTTTTTACACCTATTTTTTCACCCATATGCATGCGAGTCTCATCGTAACTGGATGAATGTCTTATAATATCTTCATCAATTTGAACAATATCTTTTTTAATCAATAAAACAATTGTTGAACCGCCAAATTCAAAAACATCCTTTTTTCTTGACCTTTTTCAAAGCATTCTAAAGGATGGTTGACACTTTTACCTACCATCATTGCACCAACCACCAATCATCACCACATCATCAAAGTTGTTAACTATGTAGAAAAAGATTGCGAAATTTGTTTGTAAATCGGATAACAATCATTTACGATTGGATTCATAATATGAAAAATTTTAGAAATATAGCATTCTTCTTTTGTTCTAGAATATATAAAACAATAACAATGATAATCTCCAACAGTCAAGCAAAAAAACAAACAAATTCCATCAATATACTCTTTAGATAAGTTTCTTTAATATAAAAATGTGCGTCTTCCAAAATTGAATAGTACGTTAGTTTTGCATCTGCTAGTGAAATCAACACTGAGGGACGACAATCAATTAGACGTTGACCTTCTTTGATTTTCCCAATAAAAAACTCATTCTAGCCCTGATAATTCTGTTTGACAAATCGTTCCATACAGATACGATTTTTCTCAATAAAACGTGATATTCTTTTTCTCGAAAACGAACTATTCATACATATACCCCCACCTAAACAAGTAATAAAAGGAAGCGTCAGCAATTTCAGCATGCATCTTCCTAAAATATGACTATATAATTTTTAAAAATTGTTCTGACTTTGGTCAATAATAACCTATCGGTCTTTCTATCATAAATCTTCATTATAATACAATCAACCCTATCAAAATAAATACTCTAACTCAAGAACACCTTTTCAATCAAGTTTCATTACTTTAAAATCAACAATAAATGCGATTGCCATAATGAACATAAAAACAACAAAAATATTAAATATTACCTAAATAATGTGCAATTTAATATACTAAAGGAAAAATTATCGCTGTCATTATGACAAGTAAGCCTTGATAATATGTTCTCTTTTTAGTTGTCTCTTGTTGTCTTAACTCTTCCATGACATTAAAACAACCCAAACGAATGACTACACAAACTGCGTAAAGAGTCATTACAAAACCTCAATAGTGATTTGATTCTCATTGAATCACAAATAATCACAGAAAAAAATCCCAAAACAATATATATCCACTTATGAATCAATCTGTATCCCAAGAGCAATCACACCATCAAAAGAATCAAAGAATCCACAACATAATAAATAAATCCTTGCATTCTCATAATACCCATATAACGTATAATGTGTACTCAATAATGCAGTTATTAAACTCAAATATGTTAGTATAGTCGTATAATTATAATAGCCTATCATATTTATCTTTCATTTGTTTATTGAATATTTATATTATACCATACTTCAACAACTTTTTATAGTGATTTTGATGAAAAGCCAACTCTGAGGAATAAATTTTTTAGTTTATGCCATTTAAATACTTCTTTCTATTTTTATCATTTCATCTCTTATATTGAACATCTCCATATCTTTTCGCTATTTCATAATACCCTCTCTTCTTTTGTACATCCTTTTTTCTAGGTTATCATTATGCTCATTAAAATATAACGTTCCCTTAATAGACATATTGATAATAAATTATTCTTTTCATCATTCTTTTGTCTCTTTATATATAATACTTTGACAGTGTGAAAAGAAGCCAAACATCCTAACAAGGATAAATTCGACTTGAGGATAAGTCATATAGCTTTGATGATGGTAATCACCGATAGAAGAAAGCATATCAATGAAATCCGGAAAAAATGTACGTCTATTTCGTACATTTACATATCAATAAAAATACCACTAGATATTCTTTCTAATACTTTTTGTTTCATTCTTTCCGTAGAAATGACAATGCCTTCATAACCATTCAAACCATGAGATTGTGACATCTCTTCACTGTAATCCTTTAATCTATATACAGTAAAATCATGTCTTGTATCATAAGCATGAGCAAGATCATCTATTTCATAATGATTCACTAACGGAGTCAACGTAACATTTTCTATAGTACACTCATTTTGATTTTTAACCAAATCAAAAGATAACATACCACCCAATTGAGTTTCTTCTTCCATCATTCCACTTATAAAATTACCTAAACTATATGCAACTAAAGTCTGATAACCACTCTTTCCTTCAACTATTTCAATAGGCTGTAAAGTATGCGAATGTGTGCCAATAACGACATCTACTCCTAAATCAGCCAATAATAATGCATATTGTCTTTGAAATACATTAGGGATCACATCATATTCTTCTCCCCAATGACAAAATACAATGACAAAATCACTGATTTCTTTAGCATTTTCTACATCCTGTTGAATAACTTGTTCATCAAATAGATTCATACTATAACTATGTGGTAAATCAAAGCCATTCGTATATTGATTATATGATAATAAAGCAACTTTTATTCCATTTTGTTCTAAAACGACAATATTATCACGCATTTGTTGAGAATCATATAAACCTATATACGTCATATCATCATATTGTTTAAAAACATTAATAGAATGCAATAAAGCATCTTCCCCCATATCTAAAGCATGATTTGTTGCTCCATTGACAATATTAAAACCAACATCATGTAAATTCGCAGCCATGATATCAGGTGTATTAAAACGTGGATACCCACTGGCTCCTAACTCATCGCCTCCTAATATCGTTTCTTGATTAACAAAAGCTAAATCTGCTTGTTCAATATAAGATTGGATATTTTCATAATAGTCAAGGAAATCATAGCCGTCTTCTTTTTTGGCTTCATCCAACAATTTCTGATGCATCAGATTATCTCCTACTGCCACAAAGGAAATTCTTTGCTCCTTTAAAGTATCTTCCTCTTCTACTTGACATCCCATTATTAAAAAGATAACCAATGATAAACAAATAATCTTTCTCATAAGTTATTTTGTTGTACTCCCAAATCCACCATTTCTTATTTCAGTTGTTTCATCATCTTCAACAATACCGTATTGTAAAAAGATACCTTGAGCAATTCCTTGATTCACTTTCACATCAACAACTTTTCCTTCATTTGAGTCATTTGTCATCTTAATAAAAATATGTCCTTCATTATCAGAATAAAAGTAATCACTATCAATAACTCCCACCGTATTATTTAACTGTAAACGATATTTAAAACCCAAGCCACTCCTTGGAAAAATCATTAGAACCCATCTTTCATTCATTTCACATCTAATCCCAGTTGGAATTTTCATTGTTTCTCCGGGATGTAAATAAATATCAACTGGTGTATAAAAATCATATCCTGCTGATCCTTTCGTAGCTCTTCTTGGCAACTTAATCGCATTATAAATAGCTAAAATCTCATCTTTTGATGCATTCGCATCAAAATCCAAATAGCTCTCTTCAAATTGTTCATAAGAAACTTTATAAAACTTCGCTGTCTTCATCGCTTTCCTCCATATCATAATACTCCTCTAAAGTTAATCCTTTTTGATATAATTCACTTGCTAATTCAACACCTACGTATCGTATATGCCATGGCTCATAACCATAATTAGTAATCGCAACTTTATCCTTAGGATAGCGTAAAATAAAGCCATATTTATATGCATCAGTTACAATAAATTGACCAATTTCACTATCAGCTACTGATTCACTCAAACGGTCGCCAGTCGTTTTATAAGACACATCAATTGCTAAACCTAACTGATGTTCACTTCTGCCAGGATATGCACTATATTGAGAAGCATATTCTTCACCATAAACCTTCACCATATTTGTCCAATAAGTTGTTTGGGTTTCATTTGTACGATATCCTGAGATAGAATAAATGTCAATGCCTTTTTCTTTTGCAGCAAGATAGAATTGTGTATAAGCTTCATTTGCTTCTTTTCGTAGCATCTGTTGAGAATTATCGATAACCGATTCTAAATCATCAGGGACCCATCCTTCTGGAATAGCATATAATTTATTCACTAAAACAGTGATATCTTCAGGATTCTCAACCGTTTCAGCAACAACACCAACAGGACTAAACACACCATTATCAAAATAATGAACAACATCTATTATTAATTTTTTTTCTGTTTGATTACCTGCATGATCACTTAACTTATAGACGACTTCATATTGACCAACTTCAGATGTTTCTATCTGATTATATGTTATTTCTGAAATTAAGTCTCCATCAACTTCATCTATTGCTTTTTGCACAAAAGATAAATAGTCTATTTCACTATCAACTCCTATCTGTATTCGCGACTTCACTAATTCAATCACAGGTCCCTCTTGATCCTTTGTACATGCACAACAAATCATTAAACAGATTGCAAGTAATACGCATCTTTTCATACAATCACCTCATTATAAACATTATACCTATATTTTTTACAAATATTCTATCACATCTTGAAGCTATAATGATTTTTTATTGAAAAAACTTATAACAATATCATAAGTCTCCTTAGCGGACACCTCCGCCTCCACCTCCTGAAGAGCTACTATTTCCTCCGGTTACTGATGAATTCATACTATTCATAGACTGATGTGACATCGTATGAATAACATCTGCTGAATAAAACCAATATGAATTCATATAACTGTTTGGATAAAGAGAATGCAACTTTTTATCAAATTCTTCATATATACCAAGTAAAGAAGCATAAATCACATATTCTTCTTTCTGATTTAATTCATCCTCTTGGAAATCTTCTAAATAATGTTTTAATCCTGCTATTCTTAACATATCTTCTCGCAATGCAGATGATAAAACTTGTCTTTTTCCCTTGATTTGTTTACCTAACCATTTTCCTTGACAATCTTCCATTTCAATCAAATGTGCCTCTAGGTACGTGTTTTCAACATAAATTTTAACCGATTCAAACCAATCTTGCAATTCATTATGATGGCAATTGCACCATTTTTCAAATTGCTTTGTTTTTAATTCTTTCTTATTCTCTGTCGCTTCAATAAAATATCCGTAGAATTGACTTTCTAGAGGATGATTGATTCCTTGAGCTTCTTCGATTATCAAAATATTATCTTGTTGTAAACATATCTTTTGTTGTTGAATCCATTTCATTAAAAGTGCTTCAATCAATCCTTCTTTTTGTGATTCATCGATAATTTTCGCTTTTATTGCGAAATAATAAATTTGAAAGATATCTCCTTGACAAGGAATACTTCGATATGTTTGATAAGAATCAACAAACGGAAGATAATCATCAAATCGATATTGGGTCAAATTTTTAACCGCTTTTTGATATGATATTGTCAACACAACGCCTATACCAATGACTGCAAAAACACCAAAAACAATGATAAATATAAGTTCTTCATATGATTTATAAGAAAATGCCATATAGTATCCATCTTGTTGATATTGTGTTTCATCGTATTGACTGTTGTCTAAGGCATCGTCTAAAATCTGTTTAAAATTACCCTTGTTTTCAAAAGTATTAATAAATGGTGAAGTATTGATAGACATTAATAATTGAGCTTTTTCACAATTAGCCAAAGGTTGATCATTTTCTATTATAACATTGCCATCTTGAAAATAAACTTTACCACTGTAACCAAAAGCCCATATTTGACTATTATCATCATCAAAATCATAAGGTGAAGATACAGTAATGAGAAAATGATCAATATCCAAATCCATTTCTGAAAAGAACGCATAATTAAAGCCTTGCAAGTCATCGTATTGTTTCACAAAGTTAGAAACTTCATATTGAAATGTATAAGTACGCTAGCCATATTCCCCTATACCAAAGCACAATTCATATCGATCACCATCTTGAAGAATACCACATTGTCCTGCTTTTTCTTCAAAGCTCCTATCCACATCCCAATCATCAACATATTCATAAACGAAACCAGTATCATCAGTGACTATTAAACGAGAAACAACGGATTCATCCATATTATCTAAAACCTTATAAACTTCTGTTCCATCATAAACACTCATATCCCATGTTTCTGTTATTGTAGCATTGCCTTGTTGATTTATTTCAACTTGAATAGTCATATTTCGAATCTCTGTCTCATCTGCTTTCACAGTATTTACTGATACCAAAGCCATAAATAGAATACTCATCAAAACGCATATCTTCT
>CAYSWW010000102.1:0-8156 GCA_964434915.1 uncultured Coprobacillus sp. | reverse complement strand
TCACCACAAGTTATTTTATAGCGACTCTAAACCCACAGTTATTTTAAATAGTCCCAGTTTTATAACGCAAAAAATGTACGAGTTAATCGTACATTTTTCGTATCCTCTAATCAAAAGTAACATATTCATTTTCTAAAGGTGGAACAACTTTCAATTGTTCTACTTTTAATAAACAAACATCATTACCGATTTCTGGATCATATTCTAAATGAATCGTTCCTGTTACTTCTACCCATTCATTAGGAATAAGCTTTTTAGCAGCAGGATGTTCACAAATCATTCCAATCAAAGATGTATCTTCTTCGCAACATACCATTGCTAATCTACCTAAAACAAAACCATCTTCTAATTGCTTATCACGACCAATGAATTTTCCTTTCATAGTCACTTTCTTTCCTTTATATTTTTCAGGATGATCAAGAGCATCCATACAGAATATTCCAAAGTCATGATCTAAGATATGCAATTCATCTTGAGAAATATCAAATGGCAACTCATCTTCTTCCATTTGGTTGATCGTTCCATCGGCTTTTTCATAAATGATCTGACAAGTAGGATTAATTGCTTTGATGTTATTTCTTAAGAAAGATTTTTTAATAGAATCATCGATTCTATTAAAAATCAATAAATCAGTATGAACAATATGTTGGAATAATAATGATCTCATATTTTGAATATATAAAGCAAATGTTTGGGCATTAATAGTTGTCAAAACTTGAACAACTTCCCATTCATTTGGAAGACTACATGCTAAGAAACGATTAACAGTAAACATACCATTAAGTTCAACCAATACTTGTGTTGGCTGATACTTCTTTTCTAAGCTTTCAAAAAATTCATATGTCCATTGATCTTCACTTGTGACATAAATAATATCACAATTTAATGCTTCAATTTCTTTTTGATTATATTCAACTTCTCCTTGCTCACTTACAATTAATAATGATTTTTCGTTTTCACAAAAATCAGTTTGTGTCAATGTGTCATTAATAAAAGAAGTTTTACCACTATCTAAAAAACCTGTAAATAAATATATACGTGTTTTCATTATTGAACTCCAAATAATTGACAAATATCTTTTTCAACAAGATCTTTACCAATAACACAAAGACGACCTGTATATTCAGCAGCACCTTCACGAATTTCATATTCATTAGGAACTAAATCAAAATGCAACCATTTTTTATCTGGCGTCGGTAAAATTCCTTTAGCACGTAAAATATAACCATATTTATCAGAAGTAGATAATTTTTTAAGAATCGTTTCTAATTGCTCATAGGTATATGTTTGAATGGTTTCTTTACCAAGACTTGTAAATACTTCATCAGCATGGTGGTGATGATGCTCTCCATGACAACATTCGTGTTCATGTTCATGATGATGTTCATGTTCATGATGATGACCACATACAGGACATATCTCTTCTTCTTTCATTAAAATATCTTTTAATGAATCTTTGTTTTCTATTGCGTTTAAGATTGTATCACCAGTTAAATCATTCCAAGGTGTTGTGATGATATTGGCAGTTGTATTGTGTTTTTTGATAGTATCAATTGTTTGTTGTAATTTCTTTTGATCAATATCTTGTGTTCGACTTAAGATAATTGTAGAAGAATATTCAATTTGATTATTAAAGAATTCACCAAAATTAATAGAATATGTTCGACATTTCTTAGCATCAATAACAGCTACAAAACTATTAAGTTGTAGTTCATTGTTATGAACATTCACAACAGCTTGAATAACATCTGATAGTTTACCAACACCTGATGGTTCAATAATAATACGATCTGGATGAAATTCATTCACAACTTTCTTCAATGCTTCACTAAAATCTCCAACCAAGGAACAACAGATACACCCTGAATTCATTTCTGTGATTTCTATACCAGCATCTTTTAAAAACGTTCCATCAATTCCTATTTCGCCAAATTCATTTTCAATCAAAACTATTTTTTCATGACCTAAACTTTCTTGAATTAATTTTTTAATTAATGTCGTTTTTCCGGCTCCTAAAAAGCCAGAAATAATATCAACTTTACTCATATTTATGACCTTCTTTCCTCATGTATTATAACACTTGCATTTTTAACGGGCAAATAAAACGTCATACAAAAAGGAGATAATTTTTTACATAAAAGAAATAAAAATTGTTTTTAGTCGATATAGTGATAATATTTTGTTTTTATAGAAGAGTTTTAGGTAAATTAAAGGATTTCATAAAGATAAAAGAGTACTTAGCTATCTTTTTTTATTAATGAGAATTTATTTGAATTGATTTGTTTTCTTATAATATTTATAATAAATGGGAATACCGAGTGGAAAGGCGTGATAGTATGAATGAAAAAGGTAAGAAAATCATTGGCTATCAATTATATCGCTTATCCAATTCAAAATTTAGAAGTCACTTTCATTTAAGAGATAAAGAGATTCAATATTGTCATGAAAAAGGATTGGATGTAATTGAACAACATGCTTATGATTTTATTAGACAAAGATTAGCACCAGCAAACATTCCTAATGATGGAAAACAGACACCAATGCGTGGGCATCCAGTTTTTATTGCTCAACATGCCACAGGGACATGTTGTCGCGGTTGCTTATATAAATGGCATCGAATTGAAAAAGGAATTGAATTAAATGAAAAGCAACAAAAATATATCGTTGCATTGATTATGACATGGATTCAAAAAGAGATGAAGGGAAAAGAGAATGATGAGAAAAATAGTATTATTTGATATAGATGGGACATTATTGGAATGTGTCAATGGAAAGACACAGTTGAGTCAAATCACAAAACAAGCTTTCATGAAATTAAAAGAGAATGGTTATTATATCATGATTGCTTCAGGAAGACCTTATTGTTATCTACCAAAAGAAATAAGAGATTTTGATTTTGATGGTTATATTTTAGATGATGGTGCCCATGTGATTTTTAATCAGCATGAATGGTTTCATCCAATAGCAGAAGATAAGTTAAAACCACTTTTTCAACAAGCATTAGAAAAAGAAATGACAGTAGTTGGTTATGTTGAAAAATATGCTTATACCTATCATGATGATGGCTCTTTGCTTCAATATGCACGAACTTTTATGCTTGATGAGAGTTTGGTGAAATATGTTGATACGATCAGTGAGTTAAATAAACCGGTTTTGAAATTACATATTCAATGTCGTAATGAATTGGATTTTCAGCAATTTGTTTTAAATGATCAGGATTTTTTATTGTGTAAACGATACACAACATTATTTAAAAGAGATTTATAGTCGTCAATATACAAAAGCGACAGCTTTCAATGAAATCTTAACAGAGCTTAATATTGCAAGAGAAAATAGTTATTTTTTTGGTGACGGTTTTAATGATATTCAAATGATGGATGCTGTGGGACATGCAATTGCTATGGCTAATGCACATGATGATGTCAAAAAGCATGCTGATTACGTTTGTCAAAGTGTCTTAGAAGATGATGTGGCTCAATTTATTTTACATTCGAATATGTTTTTTAATAAGGAAAAAAGGAAAATTTGGTGAAAGTAAAATTTTCAAAGAATAATCACAGTTATATGATTTCCTTTGTGTTCATAAAGTTTCAAAGGAATAGCTTATATGTATGCTTTTGCATGTTATGATGAATATTATTTTATCAGTAATATGGAAAAGCATTTATGTATGTATTGTGATAACATTGGTTGTTGTTTTGCTTATATAGTTTTATGAAGAAGATACGAGTGGATATATCTGTTTCTATTCTTAATGATTGATATTATATTATTGAAGTCTTCTTCGGAGTACTTAATACCATTACCCAAATATGACAATTATAAGACAATATTTAAATAACACGTTTTTTTGCTTTATTATTTGGGTTGACCTTTATCTTGTTTTCATACTTTTATTACAACAATGACATTGAGATGCTGTATTGACTATGATATCTTATGTATATTCAGCTATTCTTGCTTTCTTTCAATGGATGATTATAAGAACAACTGCTCAATTAGATATGATTAGTTTGTATGAAATTTACCGTCAGGTCATGATTAATGAATTTGATTATGAGAGCTTCTTGTTTGATGATGGTAAACAAAAATATAAAGTATTTAAGAATTATATAAGACCATGAAAAGAATACTCAGCTTTCTATTCTATTGAAGCTGAAGTTTTGGTGAAAATAAAAAACGTTTATGTAAGTTAATAATTTTTAAAAATAAGAATAAGCATTTTATAAAGAATAGATTAAAAAGTTTTTATAATCGAGGATAGTAAAAAACAGCGTTAATCTCTGAAATTAACGCTGATATTTTTTTATTTTCCTACATTCTACATAATAACGTTTTTCATATGCTTCGCCCATAGAAAATGTTTTTCTTGGTAAAACTCCGCCAGCTGCGATTGCTGGGAATAAAGTGTTTTTGTCAATAGCACCTAGTAATATACCACAATTATTTTTTTTCTTAGATAATTTTTCTATGGCATCTTGTCCATGGATATAATCTATATGACTGTTTTGATGGGTTTGTAAATATTGATCTAAAAATTTTTGTAAAATATCAATAGGAAGATGCCCATCTTCATTTAATAATTTTATGTGAACTTTATTATCTTGATTCATGAAAATTATATCGTCACCAGTAGTATAGACAATATGGTTTTTGTCTAAATGTTGTTTAAATGAATTCAATAAATCATCAAAATCAATATTAAATAAAATACGATGAATTGGTTCAAAGATGAGTGCAGGACTATGAAGATTCACAAGTTCCACCATCGCAAATCTAGCAGGATGGTTTTTTTGTTCTTGAATTGGCATTGTTTCTTTCAGTTTCTGCCAATAAGCCTTAGCTGTTGCGAGTGAATGATTTCCATCACCAACAGCTAAAAAGAATCCTTGACTTGCTTTTTCCATTAACTCAATTTGATTATTCACAGCTTTCGCTAAATCTCCAGTGGTGGCATATCCTCTTAAATGTCCACCATTCATCATTAAAGACGTATCATAAAGACATTCTAATTTTTCTTTGTTTTCATATAATGGTTCTATTAATTGCTTTTTAGGATCATCGATTAAAACCATAACATGAGGACATTCTAATAGTGCTTTTTCTCTTATTCGAAGTCTTGGTGGAATACGAGATTGTATAGTTCCTTCAGTTGCACGTATAGGAGATGAAGTTCCCGGTGTAAAATCATAGGCTTCTAAATCAATGACACCAACTAATCCTAAGCGGATCCCAACATTAAGCTTTCTCTCAACTAAAACAAAACCCTCTTTAATGCGTTCTTCTAAAATACCGTTTTGAACATATGATAACATCTTGTTTTGTATCTTTAGAATACGACTATCGTCATCTTTTCCTAAATAAACTTCTGGATAAATAATATTAAAAGTTGATGGAAGATCTAAAACAAGATTTTCGACTTCTTTCCAATAAGATTCTTCGCTGGTATATTGATCACAAGCGACAACTGACCAAGTTTTCATATTGATATCTTTTCTTGGTAAAAGAATATCTGTAGATTTAAAACATGCATTCATTACATAACCTCCTCAAGTTACATTTCATTTTAAAAAAAACATTATTTATCTGTCAAGTTTTTCATACAATATGAAATTTTTTTAAAAGATGTCATATTTTTACATGAGGAGAATAAATTTTAAGGGTAGTAATATTCTTTTAAAAATTGTATACAATTTTTAAAATTTGGAATAAAATTTTTGGCTTTTTAATAATATTGCTAGACAAATTTGTTTAAATCAAATATAATGAAAACAACATTCATAAATGGAGGATATCAATATGACAAACAAAAGAGTTTACAATTTTTCAGCAGGACCTTCAATGTTACCTATACCAGTATTAGAAAAAATCGCAGCTCAAATGTTGAACTATAAAGATAGCGGAATGAGCGTGATGGAAATGAGTCATAGATCATCGTCCTATTTAGAAATCTTCAATGAAACAAAAGCATTATTAAAAAAGGTTTTAAATATACCTGATCAATATAAAATGTTATTTATTCAAGGTGGAGCAACACAACAATTTTCAACAATCCCCTTGAATCTCATGAAAAACGGTAAAGCAGATTATATTATAACAGGGGCTTTTTCTAAAAAGAGTGCGCAAGAAGCACAAAAGTTTGGAGAAGTGCATATTGTATATGATGGGGCAGATCGTCATTATAAGCATATTCCAACACAAGATGAATTAGATTTTAGTTCAGATGCTTCTTATGTTCATTTATGTTCTAATAATACAATTTATGGAACAGAATGGAAATATGTTCCTGATACACATGGTGTGCCTGTTGTGGCAGATATGTCTTCTAACATTTTATCTAAACCAATCCATGTTGAAGATTATGGTTTGATATATGCTGGAGCACAAAAGAATATGGGAATCGCAGGTTTAGGGGTTGTGATTGTTAGAGAAGATTTGATTGATGATCATTATGATCATATTCCTGTTCTAATGGAATATCAAACAATTGCTGATAACGATTCTATGTACAATACACCACCAACTTTTTCAATTTATGTTTTAGGATTAGTCCTTGAATGGATTGATCAAATGGGTGGACTTACAGCTATTCAAAAGAAAAATGAGGAGAAAGCTCAATTATTATATGATTATTTAGATCAAAGTGATTTTTATCAGGCGCATAGTGATGCGAACAATCGTTCTTTGATGAATGTGACTTTTACTTGTCCAAATAAAGATTTAGATGCGAAGTTTGTCAAAGAAAGTATTGTGGCAGGAATGTCTAATTTGAAAGGACATCGTTCTGTTGGTGGAATACGTGCTTCAATTTATAATGCAATGCCTCTTGAAGGGGTACAAACATTGGTTAATTTTATGAGAAAATTTGAAGAAGAGAATAAATAGGTGATGAATATGTATGATGTGAAATTATTGAATAAAATTTCTGATGAGGGTTTAAAGTTATTTAATGATCATTATGTATGTGATATGGAAGCAGTGAATGAAGATGTCATTTTAGTACGATCAGCACCTTTACATGATTATCCTTTTCCAGATAATTTAAAAGCTATTGCCAGAGCAGGAGCTGGGGTGAACAATATACCTTTAGAGCAATGTAGTGAAAAAGGTATTGTAGTATTTAATACACCTGGCGCCAATGCCAATGCTGTTAAGGAATTAACACTTTGTGGATTGCTTTTATCAGGTCGTAAATTATTAGAAGGATATGAATGGATTAATTGCCAAAAAGGCGATGTAGCAAAAATTGCAGAAAAAGGGAAAAATCAATTTGTAGGGCCGGAAATTGATGGAAAAATATTGGGTGTTTTTGGATTAGGTGCTATTGGCGTTGCAGTAGCTAATGTTGCTATTAAATTGGGTATGGAAGTCTATGGGTATGATCCTTATATTTCAGTAACAGCTGCTTGGGGAATGAGCAAATGGGTTAAGAATGCACAGAATATGGATACAGTTTTTAGTGAATGTGATTATATAACATTACATGCTCCAAGTACAAAAGAAACAAATGGTGTTATTAATAAAGAAACAATTGCGAAAATGAAAGATGGCGTTGTTATTTTGAATTTTGCTAGAGGTGATTTGGTTGTCACTGAAGATATTGTTGAAGCTGTTGCCAGTGGAAAAGTTGCTAAATATGTTACAGATTTTGCTGATGAAGCATTACTGAATAAAAGAAATATTATTGTATTCCCACATTTAGGAGCTTCAACACCAGAATCAGAAGATAATTGTGCTCGTATGGCAGTTAAACAAGTGAAAGAGTATTTAGAAAATGGAAATATTGTCAATTCTGTCAATTTCCCAACAATTAATGAACCTCGTATCACAAAGTATCGTATTTGTCTTATTCATAAAAATGTTCCAAATATGTTAGCACAATTTGCAACATTAGTTGCCAATCAACATATTAATATTGAGAATATGGTTAATAAGGCAAAAGGTAACTATGCTTATACGATTATTGATACAAATGACATGATTGCAACTGAAACGTTTGAATCATTAGATAATGTCATTAAAGTGAGAGTCATTGAATAAAAACATATAATGAATCTAGGTTAATACTTGGGTTCATTATTTTTTGAAAAGAAATATGAAAGTAAAGATAATATGAAGTGACCTCCTAGTTGCCAAAACGTGGATTACGATTCATA
>CAYSWW010000101.1:0-8260 GCA_964434915.1 uncultured Coprobacillus sp. | reverse complement strand
AAGGCTTGCTTTGACCAAAAACTCCACATAATCATAAATTCCACATAACCTCAAAAGGAGAAGTGGCATTGACTGTCAGTCAGCGAAAAATCACTATAATTGATTGAAACAATCTTAAGTGCCCAGGCTCTGAGTCCTACTTGTTTGTGCTTGAAAAACTGACGGCGACTTATAAATATTCAGGATATTCTATATAGAGTAGAATTACCTACTCACCTCCACGTGCTCTGTAGTATACCACCTCTCTTATAGGATACTACAAAAACGATTGGAGGGAAATAATTTTAATAAAATGTTTGTGTCCGACCGGCAAAGGCGGACGGAAATGGAGGGAAATATGAGATTTGATAGCAATATTATTACAGACCCTTATTTCTTTCAGAAAATGATTGGATAGCTTGTGAATATGAAGAAAATTGATCTGAAATAGGTATTTCGACATTCACTACAAGCCATTTTGCTGATTCTATAGAAATGATAAACAAGAATTATTCTGTAGAACAAGTTCATACAGAAAACTATCAGCCATTGAGAAATATGCAAAGAAAAAAAAGACCCCCAGGTCTTTTAAAATTTTAAAAATTTTCTCACCGAAACAAAACTTCCTATTAGTCCAACACTACTACCCAAGGCAACTAATATACCAGAACATCGCCAAATAAATGGATATGGTTCACGCATAGCCAACATTGTTGGTAACAATCCTTGAGCACTACTATAAACAATCGTATAACCAAAATATAATACTACTATTGGAATAATAGAACCCAAAACACCTATAAAAATTCCTTCTAACATATAAGGCAAACGAATATACCAGTTACTGGCACCAACCATACGCATAATGCTAATTTCAGTTTGTCTTGAAGTAATTGTCATTTTTATTGTATTCGCAATCATAAACAATGCAATAATAGTCAATGCTACAACAAAAACAGCTCCACCATTTCTGATTGTTTCTAATGTATTGACTAATGAAGACGTTGACTCTCCACCTGCACTGACTTCATTTACATTTTCAATATTTCTAATTTCTTCAGCAATCGTTTCTAGATCTTTAGCATCATTCACTTCAACCACATATGCAGCACCTAATGGATTATTATCACGATAACTTTCAAAAAGTTTCTGACCATCTTCATCTTGTGATTCGATCAATTTATCTAATTCATTGTCCTTAGATGAAAAAGTCACTGTTTTAACACCTTCAATATTTTCAATATCTGACTGAATTTCTTGAGCTTCTTCATCATCTAACTCTCGATCCATCTTTACATAAATCGTTAAACTTTCTTCAATACTATAAGTCATATCTTGAATATTAATCGCAACAACACCAATCACTGCAATTAAAGTTAAAGTAATGGTCACTGCAAAAATAGATGAAACAGACATAACTCCATTACGCCAAATATTTTGAGCAGCTGTTTTGCAATGTTTAGGGAAGTTTCTTATACAACTAATGAGTTCCATCAGCATAACCTCCTGTACTTGTATCTGTCTTTATACACCCATCTTCTATTAAAATCGTTCTTTTCTTATATTTTTGAACTATTTCTTTATCATGAGTGACTACTAAAATAGTTGTATGGTTCACTTTATTAATTCGCTCTAACAATTCAATAATGCCTTCTGATGTATCAGGATCCAAGTTCCCTGTTGGTTCATCAGCAATTAAAACTTTAGGATTATTTACAATTGCTCTAGCAATTGCAACACGTTGTTGTTGTCCACCAGATAATTCATGAGGAAAAGCATTAGCTTTATCTTCCAATCCAACTAATTCTAACGTTTTGCGTACCTTTTTACGAACAGCCATTTTTGGTGTATCTGTAACTTCTAATGTAAAAGCAATATTTTCAAAAACCGTCTTTTTAGGTAATAATCTAAAGTTTTGAAAAACAACACCAATATTTCTTCTGAAATAAGGTACTTTGCGGTTTTTAATTTTCGAAACATCCTGTCCGGCTACAATAACCTTCCCGGAAGTGGCTTTTTCTTCTCTATATAACAGCTTAATAAAAGTTGATTTTCCAGCTCCTGTGGGTCCGATGACGTAAACAAATTCACCTGGTCCAATATCAACATTTATATTATTAACAGCACGAACACCAGTTTTATAAACTTTTGTAACATCTTCAAGTTTAATCATCTTATCACGCTCCCGGCCTTATTATAACATAATATCTGTCTAAAAAAACGGAAAATAATGGGTTTTTGTACTTATTTATATTATAATATATAATAAGATAAGGAATGATAAAATGTCTAAATACAATATGTACGATTATACTTCTGATTATTTTGATATCAAAAAGATCTTAACAACAAATGAAACTCTCATATGGCATATCAAACCTAAAAAATCTGCCTTTATTATTAATAAAGTTATTCATATGTTACCTATTGCATTGATTTGGATTGCTTTCGATATTCCCTTTTTATCTATTTTTCTTTCAACAGGTTCTTTTAACTCATTGAATTTCTTCATCATACCATTTTTATTTTTCATTTGATGCCTGTTTGGATTTGGTTAAGCAATGTCATTACGGCTCATAAAAGATGGAAAAACACACATTATGTTGTCACTAATAAAAGAATTGTTATTCAATCTGGTTTTATTGGAATAGATTATCAATCAATATACTACAAAGACATCCATAGCGTGTATTTAGATGTAGGAGTCATAGATAAATGCCTTAGTGTTGGTGATATTTATTTTGAACTTATTGGACAAATCAGTCATAAAGGACAACCTGCTTTCTTAGACATTGCTGATGCTTTTAATGTTTATCAAAAAATACAACAAATTGTCTTAGAACAAAACGATATTTAAGATGAGTTATACTCAATAGATTTTTTAATTATTTTCTTGTATAATAAAGAAAAGAGGTGATTGAAATGAAATGTCCAAGATGTCATAAAATAATGAAAGAAGATTGTTACTTAAAAGATACTGCTCATTCATTGTCCGATTTAACTTTAGTCGAAAAAACAGAAGATCTTAAAAAAATAGAATATCCTTTAAAAGCAGTCTTATGTAAAAATTGTGGTTATGTGAAATTTTATGTAGATATAGAAGTTGAATAATTCTCAACTTCTTTTTAATTAGAAAAAAGAAGGAACTATTCCTTCTTTTTGAAAATACTTTAATCAAATATAACAATATTAAGACTTGCGGGATGAATCTGAAAATGATAATCATCCAACCATATTTCTTCCCCATCCAAATTACAACTCTTTCGACAAATCACATCTACTTCTTTAACTTGAAAATAATGAACCTCTTTTCGCTTATGTAATTGACGCCTTAACAATAAAAATAACATATATGGTATCTTAATCATTGGTAAACTATCAACAACACATATATCCATTTTTCCATCCTGAATATGAGCATGTGGAACAATTGGAAAACCACCACCATAATACATTCCATTATTCACTGTACATAAAATAACTTTTCCTTGATATAAACACGTTCCTTCACTCATCATTTTTACATTTACATTTTTGTATCGAAAAATATTTTGTATAATAGAGATAATATAACTTTTTGATTCTGGAATAAAAGGAATTTTTATCACATCATGTACATGTGAAGCAATCACATTATCCAAGCCAAAACATGCTGAATTAATAAAATACATATCATTTAATTGAATTGTATCAATTTTTTGAGTTTGACGATGTAAAGAGCGTTCTAATATTTGTCGTGGATCTTTCATATGTGTCAACATTTTACAAAAATCATTTCCTGTCCCATATGGAATAACAACCAATTCATGATCAGTATGAATCAATGCTTGAATCATACCATGGATAGTCCCATCACCCCCAACTGCATAAAACCTTGTTTTTTGTGAATAACGTTGAATATGATGAAGACAGGCTTGCATGGATGTCGTATAAATCATTTCATAATCATAAGATACCATAACTTCACGTATAATCTTTTCAAAATCATGATGTTTCTTTGTATCATTCATAATAAAAATATGTTTCATGTCTTTCCTCCCCTTTTTAAACACAGTGTCATATATCTTTGAAAATTTCCTTTCTTAATCATTTCTTGATCAATGATTTGATAACCAATCATTATCAAATCTTGATTCATTGGAATATGAGAAATTAATAATAATCTTGGTGATAAATGATAAGCGCCTTTCAATAAAGAAATCTGTTGTTGATGAGTAAAAGGACTATAAACACCGTAGGGAATATCCAAGATTGTCACATCATACTTTTTTTCTAAAGTCAACATATCACGTCTTTGAATCACCAAAGGATCATAGCCAAAATGCTCTAAATTAAGTCTTGCTTGATATGATACATCACGATTAATATCATATCCTTCAATATCTATCCCCATGCTTAAAGCTTCTAAAACAACTGTTCCTACTCCACAACATGGATCAACAACTTTCAAAGACAAATCATTTTCAACCGCAATGTTCACAATTGTTCTTGCATCTCTCGTATTTAGTGAATGGGAGTAGGAATAAGGTTTATTACATCTTAACCCCCAAATACTTTCATTATGAAAAATCCCAAAATACCAAACATGACCTATTTTAGTGATTGCATAGATTGTTTTAGGGTGATGAATATTGACTGAGCCGGCTATAGGAAATGCAATTCTCTTACACTTTTCTATAGATTCTTGATAATGAACATGTGTTATTTCATTTTTTAAATAGATTACCTTAAACTCCAAACAATAAAGCTTTTTATTTTCGATATCATGTACAATTTCATCAAAATTTGTTGAAGCACTGATAATATCTAATCGCCCTTTTATAAAAACACTCCTTGTATAATCAAAATACTGATCTGTTAGAAACGCTTTTGATAACATTGGTTGATGAAATATATGACGAAATTCCATTTCACATAATGCCTGTTCATGAGGTGAATAATTATAAATATATAAATACTTGTACATAAAATCCCTCTTATTCTTACAATTTTGTCATACTTCTTTTTATAGTATACATAATTTCAGAAATGTTGTAAAATAAAGTTGCGTTTGGGAGGTGTTAATTATTTTTGGGTTAGACTATATGAAGAAGCATTTCACACATCATCAGCGTTATATTATTGTAGCTATTTTTTCTATGTTTTTACCTTTTTATATGTGTGGTGCTGTTCTCCTTTTTTTAACATTGCGTTTATTATGGAAAAGCGAAATTCAGGAAGCTTATAAACAAATACCTAAAAGTCGCTTTATTCTTTATTTTTGCGGATTGAGTTTCATTGTTTCATTATTTTATCAGAATTATTACGGAGTGTTATGTAGTATAGTTTTACTATTTATCCTATCTTTTATTGTTTATTATCGTGTACATATAACAACTGAACTCTTCGAATTTATTACGAATTGCATTATTATTTTAAGTCTTTTAGCTGCTTTATATGGGTTGATAGAATACATTAATATCCTGGATTCTTTTCAAATTAATCAAATAGAGATTATTATTTTTAATCGTCCTCAAGATCGTATTAATTCTTTTTTCTTTAATGCGAACTACTACGCTATGATGATAGAATTTTTTGTTTGTATAACTTTTTATAAAATATTAAAAATTAAACATTTGAAAGTAGAATACAAAAAATTTCTCTATTATATGAGTGTTATTATTGTTAATCTCTTTATGCTCGTTTTAACGGCATGTCGTACAGCATGGCCAACATTGGCAGCTGGTATCATTATAATGCTGATTGTTGATAGGCACTATAAAACATGCCTTTGTATTCTGGGGTGTGTCATTATGCTTTGCATTTATTTTATATTCAATCCATCAAAATTTCCACGTGTTGATAATATTCTTTCTTACTTTTTAACACGTACTGATATTTGGAAGGTAGCAATCGCCAATATTAAAAAACATCCTTTATTCGGGGAAGGTCCTATGACTTATATGCATATATATCAACAATATCATGGTCATCCTACGGAACATGCCCATAGTATTTATTTAGATCCTCTTTTATGTTTTGGTGTTGTAGGTTTAGCAACAATTGTTCCTTATATCTATGATAATGTGAAAAGACTATATCGTTTATGGAAAAGTAAGAGAGATTTATCGTTAACAACATTAATTGCTTCCTTTACGATCATGATATTGGTTCATGGTTTATTGGATTATACAATTTTCTTTGTGAATACGGGATTTTTATATTTGATTATTGCGAGTTCTTTTGATGTCTATCAAGATAATTGTTCTTGATAGACTTTTTTCTATCGAATAAGGCTTGCATTTTGCTTATGTTATGATTAAGATGAAATATATGGAAACTTGTTTCCATATATTAGAAAAGGAAAAATAAAAATGGTGAAAACACTATATTTAATGAGACATGGACAAACATTATTTAATTTAAGACATAAAATTCAAGGATGGTGTGATGCTCCATTAACGGAATTAGGCATTGCTCAAGCTCGTATTGCTGGAGAATATTTTGTGAAAAATCATATTACATTTGATCATGCTTATTCTTCAACTGCAGAAAGAGCCTGTGATACTTTAGAACTTGCTACTCAAGGAAAAATACCTTATATGAGAGTTAAAGGTTTAAAAGAATGGAATTTTGGTACTTTTGAAGGAGAAAGCGAAGATCTCAACCCTCCTTTACCTTATGGCGATTTCTTTAAAACTTATGGTGGTGAAGGTGAAATGGAGATGCGACAAAGAGTTTCAGATACCCTTTTAGAAATCATGAAAAAAGATGATCATCAAATTGTTTTAGCTGTTTCACATGGAGCAGCTTGTCGTGGTTTTATGAGATATTGGGCTCAAAATCAAAAAGTGGATCAAAAAGAAAGACTTGGTAATTGTTGTATTTTGAAATTCGAATTTGAAAATGATGAGTTTTCTTTAGTTGAAATTATCAATCATCATTTTCAAAATTTAAAATAAGACTAACTTTAAATTATTTTCATTCTTGTTATAATAATAAATGGAGGAGGAAAATGTATGAAAGTCTTATTATTAAATGGTAGTCCAAATGCCAAAGGATGTACGTATACTGCTTTAAGTGAAGTCGCAAATACTTTAAATCAAGAAGGAATAGAAACCAAGATTATTCATGTTGGTAATAAAGATATTAGAGGATGTATTGATTGTCGTCATTGTAAAACAACTGGATACTGTGTTTTTAATGATTTGGTAAATGAAGTTGCTGATGAATTTAAAGCTTGTGATGGTATTGTCATTGGTTCTCCAGTCTATTATGCTTCTGCTAATGGAACACTTATATCTTTCATGGATCGTCTTTTCTATAGTACGCTTTGTGATAAAACAATGAAAGTAGGAGCGGCAGTTGTTTCTGCAAGACGTGGAGGTTGTTCGGCAACTTTTGATGAATTAAATAAGTATTTTACTATTTCTAGTATGCCTATTGCTTCTAGTCAATATTGGAATAGTGTACATGGAAATACATCTGAAGAAGTTCGTCAAGATTTAGAAGGAATGCAAACAATGCGTACTTTAGGTAAAAATATGGCATTCTTATTAAAATCTATTGAATTAGGTAAAAAAGAATTTGGTTTACCTGCCGAAGAAGAAAGAATTGGTACAAACTTTATTAGATAAAAAGCTAATGTTCTTGTCAAATAAACGCTATAAATAAATAGAATGAATTACCTAATTGGCATTATACTGATTAGGTTTTATTTTGATAGCTTCTAGCGATATTCTTTGCAGGAATAAAAATTCACTTTTCTTCCCATAAAAAATTCCACCTTCATAGATACACGTTTGTTTATTTCGTGTGTCTATAAAAGTGGAATCATATCAATTCAACTTTTTATTCATAATACTCTATCAACTTATCTAAAGCATTAATGATTTCATTAAATTCATCTTTACCTATTTTTTCCATCACATTTTCATCAGTTTGATTGACACTTTTTTTCACTTGAAGGTAAAGTTTTTTAGCATATTCAGTTAAATATAATTTCTCATCTTTCATTTCTACAAAACCTTTATCAATAAAATAATGAACATTAAGTTCTGTAGATATGAAACGAAGTCGTTCTACTTCATAAATGTCATCAAGAGATAATCCATCTACATAATGTAATAATTTTAATACCTGATATTCCTCATAAATCAAATGATGCTCTTTAAGAACTGTATCTATTTGATTTTTTCTCAAATTATAAAGCAGTGCCAACCTTTTTTCAATTCTTTCCATTTATATCACCATATTTACTTTAATATATTTAAATGAATTAATTATGAAGAAAAAAACAATT
>CAYSWW010000100.1:0-8380 GCA_964434915.1 uncultured Coprobacillus sp. | reverse complement strand
TACAATTAGAGGAAAAAAAGAGTTTGAAATGATGAGTATATGATATTCTTTTTTTTCTTGATAAGGGTGTGTTATTTAAGAGATTCTATGGTATAATAAAGTATATTTTTATGATTATGAGAAGGTGAAATGATGGGAAGTAGCCAAACAAAGAAGATGGTTCAAGGTGCAATGATTGCTGCATTATTTGGAGCTTTATCGTTATTTAATACTTATACAGGAAGTATGTTTGATATTTTTATTTGTTATGGTATGGTGGTTCCTTTGGTGTGGTATGGTTATCATTATACTTTAAAGGATAATGCTATTGTTTGTTTTGTATCTATGATTGTCATTATGATGATGGGTTTACCTTTTTTTGTGATTTCATCTTTTTCATCTTGTTTTGCAGGTTTGTTTATTGGTGAAGCATTAAAAAGAAAAGCTCAAAAAGGGATTATTCTTTTTGGAACATTAGTTGTTACTTTTGTGAATAATTTTTTCATTTATGAGGTTTTTGCTGGGTTACTAGGTGTTGATTTGGCAAGTGAGATGCGAGAAATATATCAAATGATTATACGATATGTTCCTGATATGGCTACACAGATTTCGGTTGATACTTTTTTATCATTAATTCCGCTTGTTTTATTGATGACTTCGGTGTTAGAGATGTATGTCATTGTTTTGTTGTGTCAAATCATCTTGATACGTTTGAAGATTGAATTTCCGGGTTCATTTCATATTGGCAATTTTCATTTGAATAAATATGTTGGAGCGTTTTTAGTGGCAGTATTATTGATTTGTTATATTTTGATGAATTTTGTAGGAATGAATGGTATGTATTTATCATATCTTTATATGTTGAGTTTGATTGTTTTTGTTATTGAGGGGTTGGCTTTTCTATCATGGTTTTGTGTTGTACAGAGAAAGCCAAGGTGGACAATCCTTGCTTTTATTGGTATCTTGATACCAATGTTTCAAATTATTTATGTTATGATTGGGTTCATTGATATATTTAGTGATTTGAGAAAAAATATATTGTATAATATGAAAAAACCATTGTAAGGGAGGTGTCGCTAGCTATGACAAAAAAGATTGTTCAAATGAGAAATGCGATAATTATCTTATTGATAGGTGAATGTGTCTTTTTATTTGGGATTTATCTTTTGATGCAAATTCCTTTATTTTTAACTTTTTCAATTTATGCTTTTATTAAAAATATTATTTTACTTGTTGTTTTTGTCTATTTAACATATTTAGTGGATACGAATCAGATGAGTGTAGCAGATGCTTTAAATAGTGATATAAAAAATGCGCTTATTTTTGGTGGTATTGCTCTGATTCAATATGATGAAAATAGAAATGTTGTTTGGACAAGTGATTTATTTAAAGAAATGAATATTAATATTGTTGGTGTTAAACTATTAGAGTGGCAACCACATTTAGCTTCTTTATTTGATGATGAGGATATTAAGGTTATTGATATTAAAGGGAAGAAATTTGAAGCCTATAATAGTCAAGAAACCAAGCTGATTTATATTAAGGATGTTACGCAATATCTATCACTTCAACAAGATTATCAAGATCAGCAAGTCTGTATGGCATATATTACGATAGACAATTATGAAGAAACCTTAGAAAATGCCGATGAACCAAAAATGGCTTTGATACAATCGCGTTCACGACAAGTCATTGTTGATTGGGCATATTCTAATGGGATTATTATTCGTCGTTTTAAGTCTGGAGGATATTTGGCTTTCTTTAATGAAAGAATTTATCGTAAGCAAGTGGAAAATAAGTTTGCTATTCTTGATACTTTTAAAGAAATGTCAAAGGAATTAGATGAAGTAATGACGTTAAGTATTGGTATTGGGCGTGATTCACGAGTGTTGAGGGAATTAGATGATATGGCATCTGCAGCATTAAATTTAACATACTCTCGTGGTGGTGATCAAGTGGCAGTAAAGTCCGGCGATGAAAATGTAAAGTTTTTTGGCGGTAATAGTGATACTTTTGAAAAGAGCAGTAAGGTCAAGGCGAGAGTTATAGCTCAATCTTTGGCAGGTCTCATTAAGAACTCCCAAAATGTTTTGGTGATGGGACATAAAAATTCAGATTTTGATTCTTTTGGAGCATCTATAGGTGTATCAAAGATTGCAATGGCTTATGGTAAAAGGACAAATATTGTTTTAGATTTTGATTCTATTGAACAAAAGACAAAGAAAGTTGCATTAATGATTAGAAATAATGATAAATATAGAGGTCTTATTATTTCGCCTACGGAAGCTATTGATTATGTAAATAAGAATACATTATTGATTGTTGTGGATAATCATAAATCATGTTTAGCTATTTCGCAATTACTTTTGGATCGTGTGAGAACTAAAGTGATTATAGATCATCATCGTCGTGGTGAAGAGTTTATAGAGGCACCGGTGTTGACATATTTAGAACCAGCTGCATCTAGTACTGTTGAATTGATCGTTGAGCTATGTGATTATCAGAATGTTAAATTAGATATTAGCGATTTAGATGCTACGATTATGTATACTGGTATGCTTATTGATACAAATTATTTTAAACAAAGAGTTGGTGTACGAACTTTTCAATCAGCAGCTCATTTGAAAGAGTTACAAGCAAATGTTACAATGGCTTATGAATTATTGGAAGATTCATATGAAGAAACATTACAAAGATTGTCTATTACACGTAATACTTATCGCTATAATCCTTATATTTTGATAGCATGCGGATATGATGATGAAGAATATGATCGAACGACTCTTGCAAAAGCAAGTAATGCTTTATTAGAAGTAAGTGATATTTTAGCAAGCTTTACTATTGCTAGAGTTTCTAAAACAACGGTTGCTATTAGTGCACGGAGCAATAAGAAGATCAACGTTCAAATTATTATGGAGAATATGGGTGGTGGTGGTCATTTTGGGATGGCTGCAGCACAGTTTGAAAATCAGACGATTGAAAATATACGTGTTTTATTAGAAGAGAAAATTCAAGAATATTTAGAAGATAGAGGAGAAGTGTCATGAAAGTTATTTTAACTCAAGATGTCAAGAAATTAGGTAAAAAAGGTGAAATTGTCAATGTAGCTGATGGATATGGGAAGAATTATTTAATAAAAAATAAATTGGCTGTTTTGGCAACTGCACATGGTAAGGAAATTGTTGCGCAAAATAAGGAAAAACAACGTTTACAGGATTTAGAAAATAAGAAAAATGCTGAAGAATTGAAAAAGGTTTTAGAAGGTATAACATTAGAGTTTTATTTATCTTCGGGAAAAGATGGGAAAACTTTTGGTAGTGTATCTACAAAAATGATTGCTGAAGAATTGTTGAAAACATATCAAATTAAGATTGATAAAAGAAAATTTATTGATGCAAAACCTATTCAAGCTTTAGGTTATACGAATTTAAAGATTGAATTGTATAAAGATGTGATTGCCACAATTAAAGTTCATTTACAAGAAAAATAGAGGGAGGAAATAAGATGGCTAGAGAGTATCCACATGACATAGAGGCAGAGAGATCATTATTAGGTTCTATGTTGATTTCTAAGGATGCTTGCGTGGAGATTATGTCGCTTGCGTCAACGAATGATTTTTATCTTGATAGTCATCGTATTCTTTTTGAGGCGATGTTGGCTGTAAGTCATCAAAATAATCCGGTTGATGTGACGACTTTAACTTCGTATTTGTTAGATCAAAAATTATTAGACAAGGTTGGTGGTGTTGAATACTTATTACAATTGAGTGAATCAGTACCAACGACTGCGCATAGTCAATATTATTTAAAAATCTTAAGTGAAAAATCCTTGTTAAGGAAATTGATTCAACAATCTACACAAATTATTGACAAAGCTTATGGAGCTATTGATAATATTAATGATTTTATTGGTGAAGCAGAAAAAGATTTTTTAAATGTGACAAGAGATCGAAATGCGGGTGAGTTTAAAAGTGTGAAATCAGTTATCCAAAATGTGACTGATCGCCTTATTATGTTACAAAAAGCAGATGGTCATATTTCAGGAGTGAAAACTGGATATTATGATTTAGATAAACTTACTTCAGGTTTACAAAAAGGAGATTTGATTATTTTAGCAGCGCGACCTTCAGTTGGAAAAACAGCTTTTGCCTTGAATATTGCTTATAATGTTTCATATAAATCCGATGAAGCTGTTGCTGTTTTTTCATTGGAAATGCCTGCAGAACAGCTGATTCAGCGTATTATTTGTGCGGCTGGAAGCTTAAATGCTGAATCATTGCGTTCTGGGTCTATTTTAAAAGAAAACAATGAACGATATTATGCGGCGGCTGAAAAAGTTGGGAAGTGTAATTTATATATTGACGATACGCCAGGTATTCGAGTTGGTGAAATTGCGGCGAAGTGCCGTCGGCTAAAACGAGAACATGGATTGAAATTGATTGTAATTGACTACTTACAGTTAATTTCTGGTTCAGCAAATAGTCGCGAATCACGTCAACAAGAAGTTTCAGACATTTCTCGTCAATTGAAGATGATTGCCAGGGAATTAGAAGTGCCAGTTTTGGCTTTAAGCCAATTATCACGTTCTGTTGAAAAACGTGATAATAAACGACCTGTTTTATCTGATTTAAGAGAATCTGGAGCAATAGAACAGGATGCTGATATAGTAGCTTTTATTCATCGCGAGGATTATCAAGATCCTAAAAAAGAAGCTGAGACACAAGGGGCAACAGATATTATCATTGCTAAACATCGTAATGGGGCATTAGCAGATATTCGTTTGGTGTTCTTAAAACAATACAGTCGTTTTGCAAATCCGGCAAGAAGTGATCAACAAATAAATCCTTTGGAAGGAGTCAAAGATATTAGAACATAAGGTGAAATGTTTATTTCACTTTTTTTCTTATTGCAATTTATGCTTTGAGTGTTAATAATGAGTTTATATAAAGGGTATATATTGGTGTAGCAAGGAGAGATAAGATATGCTTCAAATAAAAAAAATTTATAAAGAATATCGTACAGGAGAATTGGTTCAAAAAGCTCTCGATGGTGTGAGTTTGAATTTGCGAGATAATGAATTTGTGGCAATATTAGGACCAAGTGGTTCAGGGAAAACGACATTATTGAATATTATTGGTGGGTTAGATCGATATGATAGTGGAGATTTAATTATTAATGGTATTTCTACAAAGAAATATAAAGATCGTGATTGGGATTCTTACCGTAATCATACGATAGGGTTTGTGTTTCAAAGTTATAATTTAATACCTCATCAAACTATACTATCGAATGTTGAATTGGCTTTAACAATTTCTGGAGTTTCAAAACAAGAACGTAGGAAAAGAGCCTTGCATGCTTTAAAGCAAGTAGGATTAGCGGAACAATCACATAAGAAACCAAACCAGTTATCAGGTGGGCAAATGCAACGTGTTGCGATTGCAAGGGCTTTGGTTAATGATCCAGATATTTTGTTGGCAGATGAACCAACAGGGGCTTTAGATAGCGATACCAGTGTTCAAGTTATGGATCTTTTAAAAGAAGTAGCTAATGATCGCTTAGTAGTGATGGTAACGCATAATCCAGAGTTGGCAGAAGCTTATGCGACTCGTATTGTAAATTTGCGAGATGGTAAGATTTGTTCGGATTCTGATCCGTTTGAAGTTGATGAAAAAAAATTAAAAAAAACTAAATATCAAAATATGGGAAAATCTTCAATGTCTTTTTTAACAGCTCTATCTTTAAGTTTTAATAATTTAAAAACAAAGAAAGGGAGGACATTATTAACATCTTTTGCTGGTTCTATTGGAATCATTGGAATAGCATTAATTTTGTCACTTTCTCAAGGTGTAAATGCTTATATTCAGACAATTGAAGAAGAAACCTTGTCAGAATACCCTTTGCAAATTCAAAGTAGTGGTTTTGACATGACGTCGATGTTAGTGAGTATGGGTGAGGATTATAATGAAACATCTGATGATGATATTCAAGTTGTACAAATGCTTACAAATTTATTTTCTAAAACCCATTCTAATGATTTAGCTTCTTTGAAAGATTATTTAGATAATGGAGATAGTGGAATCGAAGAGTATGTGAAAGCAATAGAATATAGTTATGATGTTGTCCCTCAAATATATAGTTCAGATACTCAAAATATAAGACAAGTTAATCCTAATAGTTCTTTTGCTTCAGGATCGTCTAGTAGTTCTATTAGTTCGATGTTGTCATTTATGAGTACTGATGTTTTTTATGCGATGCCAAGTGATACCGATTTATTTAGTAATCAATACGATGTTAAAGCGGGAAGATGGCCAAGTGAATATAATGAGTGTGTTCTGGTGTTGACATCTCAGGGCGGCATTAGTGATTTTATGTTATATGCATTAGGTTTAAGAGATTATGATGAGTTAGAGTCAATGATTCAACAATTTTCTACGGGAGAAGAGGTTGAAACATCAACGGATACTTATTCTTATCAATATGATGATATTTTAGGAATTACATTTAAGTTGGTCAATGCTTTTGATTATTATGAGTATGATGAAAAGTATCAAATTTGGCGAGATAAATCTGATGATTCAAATTATATGGAGAATTTGGTTGAAAATGGTGAGGATTTAACTATTGTTGGGATTGTGCAACCAAAAGAAGGAGCAACTGCTTCAATGTTAACTACAGGGATTTATTATCCTTCTTCATTAATTCTTCATATTATTGAAGAGGCTGCTGAGAGCGATATTGTCAAGGCCCAATTAGCAAATCCTGAAATAAATGTATTGACATCTCAAGCTTTTGAGGATGATGAACAAGAAAGTGTATTTGATATGCAATCTTTGTTTTCTATAAATACCACACTATTACAATCTGCTTTTCAAATAGATGAAAGCCAATTAAATGTGGACTTAAGTGGACTTAATCAGGCTTTAAGTAATGTATCTTTGCCTACTCTTGATATTTATTCAATTGTCAGTCAAATTCATTTTGATTTGTCTTTAAATGATATTCAAACATTGATGACAGAATTAGAAGAAGCATTTGAAAAATATCTTGCACAAAATTCCGAAACTGATTTTAGTCAACTTGAACAACAATTGATAACTTATTTTCAATCAACACAAGTCAGTGAAATCATTCAACAAGGAATTGAAGATGCTATTACAACCAATGGAGACATTCAAATAACTCATGAACAAATACAAGCTATTTTCTCTACTGTAATGGCTAATTATCAAATATATGCCCAAGAAAACAATTTACTTGATCTGTCGAATCTTAATGATGTTTTTATGGCTTTTCTTAATACTGAAGAAGCACAAACAATCATTGAAACTGCTTTTGAAGAATTTATAGAAAGTAGTCAATTAGAACAACAAATATTCGATATTTTACAAAATTACATGGAATCAGCTATGGAATCTTTGTCACAGGCTATTCAAAATGAATTAACTGCAAGTATGACAAAATTAAGTCAGTCCATGACACAAGCCATAAGTTTTGATGCTGATACTTTCCGTGAGGCAATTGAGATGGAAATGACGGAGGAAGATTTAGCTGAATTGCTAACGTCATTAATGAGTAAAGAAGATGCTTCTTATGATAATAATTTAACGGCATTTGGATATGCTGATTTAGACAAACCATCTGAAATAGATATTTATCCTCAAAATTTTGAAAGCAAAGAATATATCCTTGAAATATTAGATAGTTATAATGAGCAAATGGAAGCAAGTGATCAGGATGATAAAGTTATTACTTATACTGACGTAGTGGGAACATTAATGTCCTCTGTTACTGATATTGTAAATGTTATTAGTTATGTTTTGATTGCATTTGTTGCGATTTCATTGCTTGTCTCTTCGATCATGATAGGAGTTATTACTTATATTAGTGTTCTCGAACGTAAAAAAGAAATCGGTATTTTAAGAGCAATTGGAGCTTCTAAGCATAATATATCACAAGTCTTTAATGCTGAAACATTCATTATTGGTTTGGGAGCTGGATTGATAGGTATAGGTATAACATTGCTTTTATTAATACCAGGAAATCAATTGATTCATTCGGTTGCTGGACAAGCAAATGTGAATGCTTCATTGCCTGCTATGGCTGGTTTCGTTTTGATTATATTAAGTGTTATTTTAACGCTTATTGGTGGATTGATTCCATCTAAAAAAGCAGCTAATGAGGATCCGGTTACAGCGTTAAGAACTGAATAATGATAATGCAGAGAAGATTATCGTCAATCCTTTGATGGAAAGGGTAAATGATAATCTTTTTTGTTATATGAAAAAATAATAGGTAAGCTTTATTTCGACAATTTCTTTATAAAAGATATGATAGAGTAAAGTTAATGATGGTAGTGTCAAATAAGTTATGAAAAAATGAAATTTATTCATAACTAGAATTCC
>CAYSWW010000099.1:0-8455 GCA_964434915.1 uncultured Coprobacillus sp. | reverse complement strand
TTGGAATTATCTGAATCGTATTTTTCACCCTGTGCTTGATGGTCAATCAAAAATAGTTTTATAAAATCATTCTAGATTGACTGATATATATTGACAATAGCTATAATTCAGGTGTAATATAACAGTGTTATATTACACTGTTATATGGAGGTAAAAATGCAAGAGACAACAAATTTGACAAAAAGTAAAATTCAAGAAGCAGCTATTGAGGAATTTTTGGAAAATGGATTTAGAGGGGCATCGCTTCGTCAGATAGTAAAAAATGCCGGAGTAACAACAGGAGCATTTTATGGATATTTTTCTAGTAAAGAAGCATTGTTTGCTTCGATTGTCGAACCACATGCTCAGGCATTGATGGCTAATTTTATGCAAACGCAAATTAAGTTTGCAGATTTACCAAAAGATGAGCAACCTTCACATATGGCAATTGAATCAGGTGCTTGTGTCAATTGGATGGTCGATTATATTTGTGATCATCGTGACCCATTTAAACTTTTATTATTAAAGGCTGAAGGTACTAGTTATGAAAACTTTGTCCACAACATAGTTGAAGTTGAAGTCGAATATACTTTAAAGTATATAGATGTTCTTAGAGAATTAGGTCATGATGTACCTGAAATTGATAGAACCTTGTGTCATATTATCGCAAGTGCTATGTTTGGAGGCATCTTTGAGGTCGTTATTCATGATATTCCTAAAAATCAAGCTATACATGATGTCGAACAGCTTCGAGCATTTTATACAGCTGGTTGGCTCGCATTAATGGAAACAAAGTAAATTAATGCAGCAACCTGCAATTTTTTACCTTCGAAGTTAGCTTATGCTAACGATAGTGTTTTAGCTTTATAAGGAGGGTTAAGATGAAAGAGAAGAAAAAAAGCGCTATTACAACATTGTTAGGATATGCGGGAAATTATAAAGCTTTGACCTTTATTGGTCTTACTTTATCAGCAATTTCCATGCTTTGCAGTATCATACCCTACATTTGTATCTGGCTTGTTGTAAGAGATTTAATTGCAGTTATGCCTGATTTTTCCAAAGTACAAAATGTAGAAACATATGGCTGGATTGCTTTTGGTTTTGCTGTATTAGGAATTTTTTTATATTTTATTGGGTTATTGTGTACTCACTTGGCTGCCTTTAGAACTGCAGAAAATATTAGAAAAATTGGAATGGCTCATATTATGAAAGCTCCATTAGGATATTTTGATAACAATGCTTCTGGTTTGATAAGAGGTCGACTTGATAGTGCTGCTAATGATACTGAAACACTTTTAGCACATAATTTAGCCGATATTGTTGGAACTATAGTGTTGTTTGTAGGAATGGTCATTTTAATGTTTATATTTGATTGGCGTATGGGTATAGCTTGCTTATTATCAGCAGTTATATCAATAATGGCCATGTTTTCAATGATGGGTGGTAAAAATGCTCAAATAATGGCAGAATATCAGGCCGCTCAAGATAAAATGACAAAAGTAGGGACAGAGTATGTTAGGGGGATTCCGGTAGTTAAAATCTTTCAGCAGACAGTCTATTCATTTAAAAGCTTTAAAAAAGCAATTGAAGAATATAGTGATAAGGCTGAATATTATCAGGGAAAAGTCTGTCGTGTTCCACAATCAATCAACCTAACTTTTACTGAAGGGGCATTTATTTTCTTGGTTCCAGTTGTTATTTTTTTAGTACCAACTGCTCTTAGTAATGGAGATTTCCATGAATTGGTAACTAATTTTGTCTTTTATGCTGTTTTTTCAGCTATCATTTCAACTTCACTGGCAAAGATTATGTTTGCATCTTCTGGAATTATGCTTGCAAGTACGGCTTTAAGTCGTATCGACCTAGTTATCAAAGCGCCAATGCTTGAAAAATGTACTAATCCTAAAATTCCTGATGATAATAGTGTTGCGTTTAAAGATATCAGTTTTACCTATGCTGGATCAAAAATACCAGCCCTTTCACATGTATCTTTTAAGGTTGAGCCGGGTCAAACTGTGGCATTGGTTGGACCATCAGGTGGCGGAAAAACAACAGCAGCCAGTTTAATTCCAAGATTTTGGGATGTAGATGAAGGTATAGTTGAAGTTGGGAATGTTAATGTTAAAGAAATTGATCAGCATGTTTTGATGGATCAAGTAGCTTTTGTTTTTCAAAATACAAAATTATTTAAAACTTCGATCTTGGAAAATGTTAAAATTGCTAATCCTGATGCTTCATATGATGATGTTATGAATGCTTTGAAAGCAGCTAGATGTGAAGACATCATCGAAAAACTTCCTGATGGTGTCCATACAATTATTGGCAATGAAGGAAATTATCTTTCTGGTGGCGAGCAGCAGCGAATTGCTTTAGCACGGGCTATCTTGAAAGATGCACCTATTATAGTATTAGATGAAGCAACAGCATTTGCTGATCCTGAAAATGAAGTTTTGATTCAAAAAGCTCTTAGTGTTTTATGTAAAAATAGAACAGTTATCATGATTGCTCATCGTTTATCAACCGTTGTAAATGCTGATAAAATTATTGTTTTAGATAGTGGTCGTATCGTAGAAACGGGCACTCATCAAGAGTTACTTGATAATCAGGGTTTGTATTATCAGATGTGGACAGATTATAACCAGGCAGTTAAATGGAAAATTGCCAGTGGGAAGGAGGAATTATAAATGTTTGGAGAAACATTTAAACGAAAATATGCATTGACAGATAAAGGTGTTAAAAATGTAAAAAAAGGGACATTTTGGACTGTTATCGTTAATATTGTAGTTATGGGTGGTGTCAGTGTGCTATATTTGCTTATGAGAAATCTTACAGCAATTTTAGTTAATGATCAAACAGAAATAAACACGATAACTATTTTACTTTTATTGGTTGCCTTTGTCTTTTTGTCATTCATTACTCATCTCCAACAATATAAAGCAACTTATGGATTAGTTTATGGTGAAGTAAAGGCAACAAGAATTTCACTGGCGGAAAAGCTCCGTAAATTACCATTAGGTTATTTTAATAAAAAAGATATAGCTGATTTAACTGAAACTATAATGGGTGATGTTAATCGGATGGAGCATGTCTGGTCACATGTTTTAGGATATTTGCATGGATCATATATTTCAACAGGAATTATTGCGATTTTTCTATTTGTTTATGATTGGCGCCTGGCGATTGCTTGTCTTTGGGGTGTTCCAGTGGCCTTTCTTCTTTTGTTTGGTTCTCGAAAATGGACTTCAAAAGCATCTGAAAAACTTAAGCAAGCAGCGGTTAAAGTTTCAGATGGCATTCAGGAAACGTTAGAAAATGTTAGAGAAATTAGAGCAACTAATCAAGAAGATACGTATCTTCAGGGTCTTTATAAAAAAATTGACGAACATGAAAAAGTGATGATCAATGGAGAGCTGGTTGCGGGAATATTTGTCAATGCTGCTAGTGTCATTATGCGTTTAGGCGTTGCTACAACGATTTTAGTAGGTATTAATCTTATTGTTAATGGTCAAATCGATTTTATGATATTATTTATGTTTTTATTAGTTATTACTAGAATTTATGCACCATTTGATCAAAGCTTAGCTTTAATCGCAGAAATGTTTGTCTCACAGGTATCAGCTAATCGGATGATGGAAATTTATGATACTCCTGTAGCTTCAGGAAACGAAAAATTCGAACCTGATGGACATGATATCGTTTTTGATCATGTTTCATTTGCCTATGATAACCACGATGTATTAAATGATATCAGTTTTACAGCTAAAGAAGGAGAAGTAACCGCTTTGGTTGGACCATCGGGTTCTGGAAAGAGTACATGTGCTAAACTGGCTGCTCGTCTATGGGATATTAATAAAGGTAATATAACAGTTGGTGGAGTTGATATTAAAACAGTTGATCCAGAAGTTTTATTAAGTGATTATTCAATGGTTTTTCAAGATGTTGTTTTATTTGATGATAGCATAAAAGAAAATATCCGTTTAGGAAAAAAAGGGGCAACTGATGAAGAAGTCTATGCAGCTTCTAAAGCTGCCAATTGTGAAGACTTTGTTCGTAAACTTCCTGATGGTTATGATACTTTAGTAGGGGAAAACGGTGCAAAATTATCAGGTGGCGAAAGACAAAGAATTTCAATTGCTAGAGCTCTTTTGAAAAATGCTCCAATTATTTTATTAGATGAAGCAACAGCTAGTCTTGATGTTGAAAATGAAACAAAAGTTCAAGAAGCTTTATCTAGATTGTTAGTAAATAAGACGGTCTTAGTAATTGCTCATCGGATGCGCACAGTGCAATCTGCTGATAAAATTATTGTTTTAGAAAATGGTACAGTTAAAGAGGAGGGGACACCTGAAGCATTATATGCCCAAAATGGACTTTATCGTCATATGGTCGACTTACAAAATGAAATTTCTAAATGGCAAATTGATAATAACGTAGTTTCTTCTAATTAAATTTAATAGTAATGCAAAATATCCTAGTATAAATAATTAAAAATATACTAGGATATTTTAATTGTTAAAAAAAACAAGAGTCATATTTTAACAATGCTGTTGAGTTATAAAATTCATCAATAGCACGAATTTCTTTATTTGAAGATTGATTGATAGCATGTGTGTTTGCTATCTTTTTTATAATTAATGATATTTAATTATTTAGTATATATTAAAATTATTGCATTCTTTTAGTTAGAATTAATATAGTTTTTAAAAAGAATAGATTTGATATATGCAGATAATTGAGAAAATGTACTTTATATTTTTTAATTAAATTTGTCTCAAAAAATGAGACTTAATTTATTTTAAAAACTATGAAAGTGCTTACATATATGTTAGAATATATTCAAGAGGAGGTTATAAATAAATGATAAAGAAAGGATTAAAATTTTTATTAGCAACTTTGTTGCTGTTGTTTAATTTTTCATTTACACCAGTTTTGGCTGTTGAAAATGAAAATCAGGAAATATCGATTAGTGCCATCAGTGATGTCAGCTGGTGCGGTAATATTGGCTGGGGTTATGGAACTTATCCACAGCGAGCTATAACCAGTATTACGATTAAATATCCTGAAGCAGTAGATAATAATTTAACAACAAATAGTTTTACGGTTCAAGATATGCTATATCAAGATCGAGGTGAAGAAGCTTCAGGTGTTGATTTTAAAAATGGATTCTTGAATGTTGATAATGTTACAGTCGATGAAAACCTTGTTACATTGGATATTAGTGTATCTAGTTCAGCGGGAGTATTTACTAGTGAAGATGGTAATTTTAGACGCTTAGTTTCTGAATTTAAAGTAACTCAAGTAGATTCTGTCACTAGTTTAAATGGTGAAGTGATTGCTGCGGCAGGGACTGTATATACGTTTGACCAAGATGATATAACTAACGTAGCTTCTGATGAATTTCAAGATTTAATAGTACCTAGTGAAAATAGTGATAATAATATTTATGTTAAGTACTATTTACCTAAAAACTATAGTACTGATAGAAACTACCCAATGGTAGTTCATTGTACTGGTGGTGGTCAACAATACAGTACGGATACACCTGATGAAAATATTTTTGGTGCTAATAATTTTGGAGTTGAATTAGATATCGATTTAACCCCAAAAACTTTTTCAATTGATGCTCCAGAAGATACAATTTTTGTTACAATACAAGCATTGAAGGAAAATCAACCAGATAATTATGATGCAGGGAAAGATATTGATCAAATAGTAGAGTATTTTATTAATAATTTTAGTGTTGATACTAATAGAGTTTACGCTATTGGTAATTCTCAAGGTGGGGTATACATGTCTAAGGCTGTTGCATATCGTCCTGAATTATTTACAGCTTATTTACCATGTAATACATCTATTGTCATGAATACAAAAACAATTACTGCTGATGATGTTGATGACCCAATTTATCAGGAATGTTTACAATATTGTCAAGCGTATGTTGATAATGAAGTTGGAATTTATTTTAATGTTGGTAGAAATGATTTTACCGGTGCTTATGAAGATGACGTTTTGCCATATGCTATGTTACAAGATTTATATCGTCAAAAAGGTTATAGTGAAGAAGAAATTGCTGATTTAGTAAAAATGAAAGTTTATGAAAATGAAGATTTCCATGCTGTTGGTTCTACTTATTATCATGGAGCCACTGGATTAATGTGTTTAAATGACTCGGTAATTTCGTGGTTATACCAACAAAGCAAAGCTAGTGATGTTGAATCAATAGTTTCTAAAGTAGATAATTATGAAGCATCTGATATTTATGTTTATGATGCTAGTAGTTTAAAAGATATTTATACTGAAAATACAGTATATGCTCCTACTTATGTAATTTATCCTGATCAATCAGTTGATGAGTATCAGGCATCAGCTTTATTAAATGAATTAGGAATTATTTCTAATATTGATAAATATGCAACTAAAGCATATATCATTAATCCAGTAGATGATACATGGTCAACTTTGGATGATGAAATATTTTTATCAATTTTAGATAATGTAGTTGGCACAAATGCAAATATTAAAGTAATTGGAATTGGAAATGGGGCAACATTTGTTAATCAATATGTAACTCAGAAAGATTGGGCAATTGCTGGAATTATGACATATGGTGGTGAATTAGGACAAGTTCCAAAATATTCAGTACCTACATATGTATCACAATCAAATGATGAAGTAGTAAATCAATATGCATCTGCAAACAATGCAACTCAAATAGAACAAGGGAATCTAACTAAGTATATTAATCCAGATAATAGTTATGAATTAGTAGTTACTAATCCTAATAGTGAAACATTAGCAGAAGCCTTTAATCATGCATGGGAAAATGTATTCTCTAATAATGGAAGAATAGGTAATATAGATGGTACCTTCTATTCAATGAATCATTCTCAAGAAAGAGAATATCAATATGTTTCATTTGTTCAGATTGATAAATTAGGTATTACAAGAAATGTTGTAGAACAAGATTTAAATGGAAATGGTCAAAATAATCTCTGGTATGAATACTTACCAGTAGCAACAATCAAAGCTGAAGAAAAGACAGTACCAGTAGTAGTATTATTACATGGTAATGGAAATGACCCAAGAACCCAATTTGAAACATCTGGATGGGCTGATGTAGCTAGTCAAGAAGGAATTATTTTAATTGAACCTGAATGGCAAGGTAGTACAATTGGTGGTTATGAGTATGAAGCCATGACTACGGACGATAGTACTAGTGAAACTAATGATATCATTACAATGATCAATGTACTCTTAGAAAAATATCCACAAATAGACCCATCTAGAATTTATGTAGAGGGATTATCACGAGGTGGTTTAAATTCTATCAACATTGGATTGTCTTACACTAAAATTTTTGCAGCAATTGGTTCTCATTCATGTGGAACACAAGAACAATTTGTTGATATTTTAACAAGCTATGTTATTGATAATGCTGATACATTAGATATGCCGTTTTACTTTGTTAGTGGGTCTCAGGATCGTTTTGTACCTTTAACAGAAGATGGTGGGGTTTATGATGCTTTTAAATTGTATGGAACATTAAATGAAATTAATCTTCCAGCATTTAAGGAACTAAATTTTGAAAAGGAATCATACTTCGGTATGTTACTGAATAATTTTGGGAATATTGAAAATGATGGATTATGTAATATTGTTGGTGGAACAATAACAAATGATAATGGTGCTGCAATTTCAATGAATGTTGTTGAAGATTGGGGACATTGGAATTATGAACCAACGGCTAAATTGATGTGGGATTTCTTTAAACAATATTCACGTGATGTTGAAACAGGAGAATTAATCGTTGAAGGTATCGATTCTAATGTAGTTGTCAATACTGATGTTGAAAATTTAAATAATAATACGACAACATCTAGTGATAAAAATTTACCTGTAAATACAGGTGATGACATTGATATTAGATTAAGTTTATTAGGCTTAGTTGTAACAGCAGTCATCTTGGCAGTAATGAAAAAATCTCGCAAATTAAAAATTAATTAAAATAGTATATATATTTAGATAAAAGTAAAATGGTACCTATAGATAGGAGTGTACATTGACAATACTAGCACCAATCTATGGGTCCTTTTTGTTATTGATAGGTAAAAATAGCAAAAAAGTTTATGCAAGAAGAGATAGACTTATTAAGTCAGCCACCGTATGTGAAAAATATCAGACCTAATAGGCTTATATTAACTTTTGAATTTAGAATAATTATCTGGGAAAAAATGGATCAAAAACCCCAAACCACATACAGTAAGAAAAGTACTTGAAGAATATGGTTTTGATACATGTGTTATATGGAATCAGTATGTATTACACATGAGTTATATTTTTAAAAGGAATGGAAAACCATCATGTGGAACTAATAAAATTCCTCATTGGAGGGACATTCCTCAGCGACATTGTCTTGCAGGTGTTGTCCTTAGTGGTGGAAAATGAGCGGACTAACATCCGGTAGCATCAAACGGAA
>CAYSWW010000098.1:0-8500 GCA_964434915.1 uncultured Coprobacillus sp. | reverse complement strand
ATGAATCGTAATCCACGTTTTGGCAACTAGGAGGTCACTTCATATTATCTTTCATAAAGTCGCATACCCAACTTATGACCAATGATTACTGAAATCCATTTTCCCATACTACAGTACTTACTATCCATAATAATATATTTATTCATTTCCATTATCCATCCACTTCTTTTATAATTTTGATTATAACCCCAAAAAGAAATTATGCAATTTATTAGTTACATCTTTCAAGTGAACTGCTGAAATTAGAAGATTTTAATACATTTTTTAACAACACTGTTGCAGATATATGATAATTTTTTTTTCATTACTTTTTCTATTTTTTATGATATGATGAAATAAATACTACAAGCAAAGAGGGAATGTAAACATGATTAAAGATATTTTAAAAGAACAAAAGCACATGACAGAAATCGAGAAAAGAATTGCCGATTATTTATTAGAACATCAAAATCATATCCAAGAACAAAGCGCACATGATATTGCTTCAAAGTTATATATTCATCCCTCAACGATAACACGTTTTTGTCAGAAGATAGGATATCAAGGATATAGTGATTTTCAAAAAGCTTATAATAAAGAAATTCAATATTTTCAGACACATTTTCAAAATGTTGATCCTAACTATCCTTTTGATTATCATGATAAGAATATTATTGTTGCACATAAGATAGGGCAACTTTATCATGAAATTATTGATGATACGCTTCATCTTATGGAACATGATTCGTTACAGAATATAATCAATCTATTACGTCAAAGTGAAATAATTTTTATTTATTCGGCCGGAGTACAAGCTGATTTAGCACAGATATTTAAAGATAAGATGTTGAAAATTGGAAAGAATGTTATTGTAGAATTAAGGATAGATGAATTATTTTATCGAGCTTCGTTTTGTAATCAAAAAAGTTTGTTCATTATCATTTCTTATTCTGGTGAAATTGAAGCAGAATTGAGAGGAGTAAAAAAACTTAAAGAACGCCATATTCCACTTATTGCGATTACGACTTATGGAAAGAATACATTATCGCAAGAAGCTAATTATGTTTTATTTGTTTCAACACGTGAAAAACTTATTTATAACTTGGGAGATTTTGCTATGAATTTGTCTACTTTGTTGATTTTAGATATTTTATATGTCAATATTTTTAATACTGATTTTATGAACACTATCAACAAAAAATCACATCATCTCAAGAATTTGAAATCCATCGTAAATCCAACAATATGGTAATCGATGATTCTAAAAATAAATCTGAAAAGAAGTGAGTTTTCCTCACTTCTTATTTCGAATAATGAATATGAATCAACTTCTATGAATTATCTTTCTTTTGAACAATTTGCCTTTCTAATCCGGCAATTCCATATTCTTCGCCAATTTCTCTTTTTATACATGATATTTAAAAATTACAATTGTCAACTCATCATTAATCATTTTAATATCAATATCTTCAGTAATTAAATCGATTTTGACATATGCTTTTTAAATCTTATTAATCAAAAAATCATAATAAATTGATTCAATTCCTTCATATTTATTCGTAATTGAAATTAAAATATTATGAGAATCTCCAGTTCATAAATTTTTTTGAGTATGAATGAATAGCATTTTGATAAGCTTTCATTAATTGCTCAATTTGTTTTTTATTCTCCATAATTACTTCTTCCACCTTAAATCATTGCTATAAAAAGCTGAAACATTCCCGCTAAAACCATAACCAAAATTGGATTTATTTTCAACTTTTGTAATAAAACCAAACAAACAACAAAAATGAGTAGCAAATTCCAACATGTTTGCATAAAATTCATTTCATTTCCCCAAAATATTGAAATCAAAATAGATAGTCCAATTGCTCCCCAATCATCGCAACAACGGTTGGTTGAAGTGATGCTCATACACTTTGTAATATTTCCATATTTCGATACTTTAAATAAAGTTTAACAATGACGCAAGAGGTTAAGATACATCCTAATGTAGCAACAACAGTGCCCTAAAAGTCAGCAATTTTGATTCTCACAAATGTTGTTGAATGAGTAGCTGGTCTAAGGGTCATTTGCGAAATTGTAATCAAATGAGTAAACTTACTCATATTAACCATCCATGAATAGTAACAATTTGATTTTGTATAAGAGTCATTGTTGTATATCCACCATCAAAACTTATTGACTTTTTTCACTTTTTCGGGTGACGCAAAGCAGCTTTGTTGGAAGTGTTTGTTTATGTTGGTCTCTTTTTTTTATCGTATTCAAAACGATTCTTTCTCTAAAGCTTTATCTAAAATGTTTATGAAAATAAATTTATTTATACTCAAAACATTCATGAAGTTTTTGACTAATTATCAATAGATATTCCTATTTATATTTCCATCGATAAACATATCTTAAATCCAAAATAAGCTATCGTAAATTGGAATTAAGGTGATATAATCAGATATTATCAAATTGTTAGTATTGATATATGTGGTAATCAGTCATCAAATATTCCATTTTTAGAATATCAAACAGCTTGTTATATTAATCAACATTCTAATCAAGAACTCTATTATTATCTTAAACAAAATACATTATTCAAAAACCCTATGGATATAGTACAATAACTCTATTCATAGGGTTTTATGATTTATTCATAGTCATCAGTAGAAATGTTTTCTTCCTCACGATCATTAGGTTGTGTCAAATAATCTTCAACTTGTTTATTTTTTTCTTCATAATAATCTTCAGAAGAAGATTCATCATTATTTTCTTCAGTTTGACTCGTATATAAAGTTCCTTCACACGTTGGCAATAATGTCGACAAACCTGTTCTAGTATGCGTTGTTTGAAAGGTCGTATCAGCAACATTAAAATAATCATATATGATTTGACTTTGATCATCCCAAGTTAAATCAACATTATAATAACCATCACTGAGTTTTACGATATTCCAAGCATGGTCTTCACCACTGGCTGTTCCTGTTACATAATATGTTGGAATGCCTAATTGAATCATAATATACTGAAATGCCCGTGCATATCCAGCACATACTGTTTGATGATTAACTAAAGCACTATAAGCAGATTGATTCATTGAAGCTTGCGAATTATACGTGACTAAGTCAATGATTTTATCATGAACATATTTCTCTTTTTCAGCATCTGTACTGAGTTGATTAGCAGCCTGGATGATTTCATAAGCACTATTTTCAAACGAAGATTGATATTCAGCTAATTGATCCGCAGTTACATAATAGTCTAAAATAACTTGTACACAGTAACCATCAGTTGTATATTTATATGAATACGCAGTATTCACCCAAAAACATTCTGGATGATCATTATATACGGCCTCAATTGTTTGTGATAACTCATTAACTGTTACTTTAACTGTAGGAACAAATGTTGTTTCTACATTTTCAATATTAGCATATATTTGTTTATACAAAGTTTGTTGATTAGTATTCAATAAGTAAAAATGCGGATAATAACTTTGATAAAAAGTATAGCTTTCACCAGTAATACCAGAATCTTCTAAAGAATCAATATCATTTTCATCTACTAAAGTTCCTTCTGAATCTATTTCAAGAGAATATCCTTCAAAAGATAGATGAATCCAGTCCATAACATCCATAACATAAGAATAAATCTGGGGAGCATAGATACAAAGAGCAATGACGAGCAATATAAAGATTATTTTTTTGATTAATTTCATAATACATCACCATCTGTTTGTCTTTCTCAAATTCAATCAATATACATTATAAATACTAAAAATGGGTAAAGAATTACATTTTTATGTGAAAATACCATTCATCAACTCTTTCTTTTTATATCTTCAATATTATAAACGATATTTCTATATGGATTTTGATATTATATTATTTATACGGAATTGATTGATAAAATTGAACTATTACAAGAAGAATTAATGAACATTCTACCAAAAGACATACCAATGATTAAAAAGATTCAAACCATTAATAAATATTTTTTAATCGGATGATTTGATTTATGTTTAAGTTAAATAATATAAAGATGTATAATGTATAAAGCAATTATATTTGATTTAGATGGATTATTAATTGATAGTAAAATGATTTCAATTTCATATAATTATATGAATATTCTTTTTCTATAGAAGACTATGCACAAAATTATAGTGGCGAGACAGCTTTAAGAAATATGACAAGTATGATCCAAAGATTTCAGCTACCAATAATTGTAAAACAAGGAGGATTATTTCATTATTTTAGCAACTTCTAGTACAAAAGAGAGCATTATCAATATTAAAGCAACATCAAATAGAGACATATTTTGATTATTTTATTTTTGGTGCAGAAGTAAAAAAAGGAAAACCAAATCCTGATATTTTCTTCAAAGGCTGTGACAATGCAAATATAAAATTATATAAGGAACTTGTCTTAGAAGATAGTGAAGTGGGTATAGAGGTAGCATTTTCAGCAGTTATTCCTGTTATTTGTATTCCTGATATGAAAAGACTAGCTGATCATTTTTAGAAAATGACAGAAAAGCTATTATCATCATTGATTGATGTTATTGATTATCTTAAAAACACTTAAAAAGCTTAACCGCTTATTGTTAAAGAGTTAAGCTTTTTTCAATTTTAATTTTCTATCTTTTTCATCACTATGTTTAGAATATTTTCTATATTTCCAGTTGCAAAATCTATTGAATCTATCATCAATACTTTGTTTCCATACTCCGCTTTCATTTGAGGATATTTATAGGAAATTTGGGGAGCTAAAAATATAAAATCATAATCACTTTGAACTTGATCTAATTCTGTATAACTCACTGCATCAACTATCACATGTTTTTCTGCTTGATTTAAAGAATTTTCTAATAAATAAGCAAAATAAGATGTTGTTATACCTGATGTACAACTCAATAATATTTTTAATTCTTTCTTTAATGTAAAATGAGACTCTTCTATAACATCTGAATGTGGTTTTTGTAAATAATTAAAAAATGCTATAATATTCTCTGTTGCCATTTTCATATCTTTCATTTGAAAATGTAAATAGAACAAATTCTCTTGTGTCTCTATATCTAAGATTTGTAATTCAATCATATTATCAGCATGAAAATAGATTGTTCCATGATAATTTTTATTACAAAAACATATTGAACAACAACTTTTTCCTTTTTTAGCATTAGCATGAGAAGCTACCCATTGATAAACAACAGGAGTTAATAGATTTTGATAGAATTCATTCACAGTGTTTTTCTCCTTTAAAAAGATTTTATTTGAGACCAGAAACTCCTGTCTCTAATATTTTTATTTGCAATAAGGTTTGATCATGGGTAATGACCTGTTCCTTAGCGTTAACTATACAATCATAAATATCGTCGTAAACTCTTCCATAATCCCCTGCTACTGTTGGAATTTTTTCGTCATGATATATGTTTTGTTCATCATAATAAGTTAATGTTCCAAAGTGTTCCGGTTTATCTAAACCAAAATCATGGTTACTAGGCATGTAAAAGAGTTTAAGATGTTCTTCTTGCCTATCTTTTGTTTGTTTCACAAACATTCCTTTTCTTCCATAAACGACAAAACTAGGTCTTTCTTTCACTCTAAAATAACTTGATTTGACTGATATTTTTAATGTTCCATAATACATATCAATATCAAAATAATCATTCATTCGTCCTTCTCCTAACAATTGACGAACATCATAACGAATATCATCTGGCTTTCCAAAATAACTAATGACTTGATCTAATGTATGACATCCATGTCCATAAAGAAATGAAAAAGCAGGATCAAAATAATGAACTCCTTCAGGAACTTCTGGACGATAATAATCATAATGCATTTCTATTTCTAATAAATCTCCTAATTTTCCTGATTCAATAACTTTTTGAACAGTTAAGAAATCACTATCATATCTTCTATTTTGATAAGCCGAACAATATAAACCTAATTGATCTGCTAGAGCAAATATTTCTTTAGCTTGTTCACTTGTTTCCATAAAAGGTTTTTCAACTAAACAGTGTTTATTTGCATGAAGAACCTTTTTAGCATATTCATAATGCAAATGATGAGTTGTACAAATAACAACCATATCAATTTCTGGATCGTTTAAAATATCCTCTACATTTTCAGTATAATAAATATTTTCGATTTGATCCCATATATCATGCCTTATTTTAATATCAAATATACTCTTTACAATAAATTTATTTTTTCTTTGCATAACAAAAGGCAAATGATAACGATTCGCACTTTTTCCGTTTCCAATATATGCTATAACTAATTGATTATTTATCATTATCAAACACGACTCCTTCCTGTTTTCTTCCTTTTTCCATAATTTTTGATATATCTAAACTTATTGTCAACATTGCTTGTTGACTAGAGAAATCTTTTTCTTCAATCATTCTTATAAACTCTTTAAATTCATAATACAAACGATGCTTTTTGCAGTTATCTTGAAATTTCATCTCATTTCCTTGATTATCTATGAATTTATAAGTTGTCATTTGATTGACTGGCTTTTCAATAATAAATGTTCCCTGATCTCCTTGAATCGTTGTTACAACGGGAGCTTGGCAATCCTTTGCTCCAATAGATACGGCCTTAAACTTATCATAATTTAAAATCATTACACCACTAGTATCAATCCCTCTTTCTATGTTTGCAAAATAGAAATTATCAACAGGTTGACCAAACAATCCTATGATTGCATGAAGATTGTAGATATTAATATCCATAAGTGCTCCTCCAGACTTATGATAATCAAAAGCAGGTAATATATTCCCTTCCTTAAAAGCATCATAACGTGATGAGTATTGGCTGTAATTAAAATATACAATTTTTATATGGCCCACTTTATTGATATTCTCTTTTAAAGATTGATATGCAGGAAGATAATGAATATTCATAGCTTCTAATATCATAAGGTGTTTTTTTGAAGCAATAGTTATTAATTCTTCTAATTCTTTTGCATTAGAGGTAATTGGTTTTTCAATAATAACATGCTTATTTTGCAGTAATGCTTGTTTAGCAAATTCAAAATGCAAATGATTTGGCAAAGCTACATAAATCGTATCAATATCACTATCTAATAACATTGCATAATCATAATAAACATCATGAATTTGATATTTTTCTGCAAGACTTTCTGTCTCTTCTTGCGTTTCTTTTCTTCCTAAAATAGCAATTTTTTCTAAATTGAATTCATGAATGGTTGTTAGTAAATCCTTAACTATCATCCCTGTTCCTAAGATTCCAAGTTTCATTTTATGCCCTCCAATTCTTTTAAAATTCGTATAATTAAATGATGATCATCCTCATGTTTTAACCCTGAAATACAAATTGCTCCAACACATTCATTATTTTCAATAATCGGATACCCACCTCCACAAATTGCATAACGGTCATCATTTATCCAAGAAGCATAATCATTTTGATGACAATAGACATAATAAGAACTATGTCCACTCTCCAAAACCGTTCTTTCTTTACGCTTCAACCAATTATCTTCTTTCTTTCCATCCATCAAATATTGAAAAACCAAAAGATCATGGTACGTTATTCTAATTCCTATCGGTTTAAGCTTTTCTTCTTTCACAATCTGTTGAGCTTTTATCGCAAAATCAAGTGATAATCCATGATGAAAGTTTTCTAATAAAACTTTATCATCTTCAATAAAATCCTTCTTCATAGTGATTTTTCCTCCTATGTATTTTTTACCATATTCTTTAACATAATTAAAGACTTTAGCTCAATTAAGAAAATAAAGTGCGTTTTTTCTGCTTTGAAAACAAAAAAATCAAAACTTAACGTTCAATTTTTATTTCTTAATTACATAATATCTAATATATTGAAATGCTAATTGTGGATAAAAAGTTGTTATTTTATGAACAATACATAAACCCTTCTTTATAGCTATCAGCCCATTTTCTAAAAGGAGTTCGATTTTTGGATTTTATTCTATAATCCACTGAAATAATAACATCTCAATTGTAATAATTGGCAATGACCTTTAGTACTCTGTTTTTTTGTACGAGGATCATACCTTTTTAGTTGTGCTGTATTTTTTTGCTATCGAACTTATTTTGTCTAATTCGCCTTCTTTCAAAATGTTAGATATATGTTTAGAAATAGTTGAATTATTTTTATCAAATAATTCACTCATTTGATCTAGAGTTAACCATACAGTATTATCATCATGACTAACTTTAACTTCTCATTTTAATTTATTAATTTTAATCATATCTTTCATAATATTACATTCTTCGTTTAAAATTTTATTAATGACTTTATAATGTATTATGCAACTATCTCTCTCTTATTTCATTAAAAAACACAAAAACAGATCCAAGATAATCATGAATCTGTTACTATTCATATCATAAACAGAAATGAAAAGTAACATTTGAATCAGAGATGATGAGAAAAATTTATGAAAACGATTGACAAAAGTCTTTTGATTGAATAGAATGTTATATAACCTGACTTTAGTATCCGGTATTAAAATCTAGTGATAGTTTTATAAAA
>CAYSWW010000097.1:0-8508 GCA_964434915.1 uncultured Coprobacillus sp. | reverse complement strand
AGGTGCCCGTACGGTTCGGGAAGGGACGAGGTCTTCTAGACTTCGCCTATTTCATTTTTTCTTAACCATATTTTAACATATCTTTAACTCTTTATATAACAAATTCAACTATGATAAAAGTTTTTTTACCTTTTTCATGTCAAACTTTCTCATTCTTTTCACTTGCCTTTGAGAAATATAATGAAGCAAATGTTCTTTATCCCTTACAATCAATGGACTCTTTATAAAACAATGATCAATCTTCAAATAAATACAGCCATCTATTTGTGCAGTTATTTTCTGTTGACTTAAATAAGAAGCTAAAAGACGTTTTTGCCTTTCTAATTGATGAAAACAATTCTTGACCTGTTTTTTCTCAACCGATCCATCCTTTAATCTTTTTTCTTGAATCCAGTAATCATCACTCTCACATCCCATCAATATCCCACGATAATTTTTTACCTCAACAATACAAATACCATGACTATCTATCACCAACATATCAATCTCTAACTCTTGATGATTAACCATGAAATGTACATTTTTTAAAATATAATCACCTTTTAATTGATGCGATAAATAAAGATAAATCTCTTTTTCTCCCTTTATACCATATTGAAATTGTTTATACTTATCCCTTACATATGTAAAAAAACACAAACAAATCACAATAACTCCAACAAATATTAATCCCCAAAGACTTTTTTGTCTGATTTTACTGTAAAGCATTACTATACTCAATAAAACACCTAAAACACATATTCCCATTACGCACCATAATTGTATCATTTTTCCCCGATTGCTTTGATGCATATGACTATTTCCTCCTTCACTTGATTATTTATAATATAACACATAAATATATGCCTTGTAAGCATACAAAATTATTCATTATAAGTATTTGTTATAAATGAAAGAATGGCTTAAAATAAGGATGTAATGAAAGGAGAAATCATTTATGTTAGGAAATTTTAGTTATTGTAATCCAACAAGATTATACTTTGGAGAAGATGCATTAAATTATTTAAAAGATGAATTAAAGAATTATGGACAAAACATCATGTTAGTTTATGGTGGTGGTTCTATTAAGAAAAATGGTATTTATGAGCAAGTTGTTTCAATTTTAAAAGCATGTGGAAAAACAATTTTTGAAGATAGTGGTGTTATGCCTAATCCAACTGTCGAAAAATTATATGAAGGATGCAAGATTGCAAAAGAAAATGCAATTGATTTAATTTTAGCAGTAGGTGGCGGATCCGTATGTGATTATTCTAAAGCTGTATCTGTTTCTGCTTATTGTCAAGAAGATCCTTGGGATAAATATTATTTAAGAATGGAAGATGTTGATAACAAGATTATCCCTGTTGGTTGTATTTTAACTATGGTTGGAACAGGTTCAGAAATGAATGGTGGTGCCGTCATTACAAATCACAAGACAAAATTAAAAATTGGTCATGTCTTTGGTGATAATGTTTTCCCTAAATTTTCTATCTTAAATCCAGTCTTTACTTATACATTACCAAGATATCAAATGATTGCTGGATTCTATGATATTATGTCTCATATTCTAGAACAATATTTTTCTGGAAAAGATGACAATACTTCTGATTATATTATGGAAGGTTTATTAAAGTCACTTATTCATAGTTCGCTTGTTGCTATTAAAGATCTTGAAAATTATGAAGCAAGAAGTAACATTATGTGGATAGCTACTTGGGCACTTAATACTTTAATTGCAAAAGGAAAAACAACAGATTGGATGGTTCATATGATTGGGCAATCTATTGGTGCATATACGAATGCTACTCATGGTATGACTTTATCAGCTGTATCAATGGCATATTATCGTCATATCTTACCTTATGGACTACAAAAATTTAAACGTTATGCAATTAATGTGTGGAATGTTCTTCCTGAAGGAAAGACAGATGAAGAGATTGCAAAGGAAGGTCTCGATAAGATGGAAGAATGGATGAATGAAATCGGATTAGTGATGAATATCAAAGATCTTCATGTTACTGAAGATATGTTAGATGGTATTGCTGATGGAACATTTATTATGACAGGTGGATATAAAGAATTAAGTCATGACGAAATTGTTCAAATTCTAAAAGAAAGCATGTAAATATTTTAAGCAGGGGCTCTTTATGCTATGATTGAGATCCTGCTTTTTTCTTTGACAATCTTGATGATAGTCCCTATACGATCCTATTTCACTATCCTTGATTGTATATTGCATTTGTAATGACTTTACATCTTATATTCTTGCCTTATTAATAAAACACTATATCTTACAACAATCAAAAGAATCAAGAAAATGATTATACTTACAAAATTCTAAGGTAACACAAAAACAGAAGTGAGACCGATAGATTGGCTATCACTTCTGCCCTTTACAGAATATAGGACAACTCTTACCCCAAGTTATTATAGAGTGTCCGTTTATTCAAGTATTCCTTTTTTTCTTTGTATTTTAAAACTTGATAGAGTTGCAAAATTTGGAATCTTTTTAAAAGATTCTATTTATAAAATTGAGGTAAGTATTTTTTATTAGCTTCTAGCATTTCATCTAGTATCTTTTTGGCAGTAATTTCACTTTGAACAAGAGGGTTAATTGTCATGGCAACTAAAGCATCATCATAATTACCACTTAATGCAACATTCGTTGTTAAAATTTCAAATGATTTTAATTGATGAATTAATCCAACTGTCTGTAATGGTAATTCTCCAACAGGTATTGGAATAGGACCATTTTTTGTAATCTTACAGCTGACTTCTACCACAACATCATCTGGCATATTAGAAATAGCTCCCTGATTTAATGTATCAACAACCTGAATATCACCTTTATCATTATATAAAGATGAAATCAAATTACAGGCCGCATCACTATAATAAGCCCCTCCTCGCTTTTCTAGTTCCTTTGGTTTGACATCGAGAGTTTCATCTTTATATTTTTCAAATAATTCTTTCTCAACTTGTTTAACAACTTGGGCACGACATTGTCCTTTTGCGGCATCTTCCTGACAATGTTCAAGCATTTGCTGTTTTTGCAAATAATAACGTAAGTATCCAATCCCTAAATAGCCATAACTATTCAGGAATTCTTTTGACCATGAAATATCAACAATGTTCTTCAAAGACTCTCTATTGCCCTGATCAATCATTGTGTCAATCAGTTTTCTATTGGCATTTTCCCCATTTAAAGTCACATCCAATGCATAAATCATATGATTGATTCCACCAATTTTGATATCTAATTTGTCATCTTTTGTCACATTTAAGATATGTTCAATATCCTTAATCATATTGACCGGTCCATTGCATAAACCAATAAATTTTTTCCATCCTGTATGTCTAAAAACAGCTTCAGCATTAATTCCTGATGGGTTTGTAAATGAAATAATCCAAGCATCTGGACATAATTTTTCACAATCCTTAATAATATCAAAGATAACAGGTATCGTTCTTAAGGCTTTAAACATCCCACCAGGTCCATTTGTTTCTTGCCCAATAACACCATATTTTAAAGGAATTAATTCATCTTTCTCTCTGGCATCAAGCTGTCCGACTCTAAACTGTGTTGTAACAAAATCCGCATCTTTCAAAGCTTCCTGACGATCTAAGGTCATATATATTTTCATTGGAATTCCAGCTTTTTTGACCATTCTCCTTGCCAGATTGCCAACAATCTCTAATTTATATTTTCCTTCTTCAATATCAACAAGCCATAATTCTCTAACAGGTAACTCATCATATCTTTTAATAAATCCTTCAATAAGTTCTGGCGTATATGAAGAACCACCACCAATTGTTACTATTTTAACACTTTTCATAATCCTCCTCCTTCAATTCACTTGCAGCTTGCTTATCTAGACAGATAATAGCATGAGGATGTCTTTGAATAATAGAACTAGGAAAATCTGAAGTCACTTCCCCATAAATCATTCTCTTGACCAGAGTTGCCTTTTTCAATCCTTTGACCATCATAATCAGTTCTCTTGCTTTCATAATTGTTCCAATACCTTGAGTGACACCTTGTCTAGGCACTTCCTCAATGTGATCAAATCCATAATCAAGTGAACTCTCTATAGATTCTTGATGTAAATCAACAACATGACACGCTCCATCAAGAGGACTTCCTGGCTCATTGTAGGCAATATGTCCATCCATGCCAAGACCTAATATTTGAATATTAATAGGATTTTGATCAATTAGGCTTTCATATCTTTGACATTCCTGTTCCATATCTTCTTTTGATCCATCTAATGCATAAATGTTTTCTGGCAAGATATCAAGATGATCAAACAGTTCCTGCTTCATTGCTGAAGCAAAACTTCTTGGATGTTCAGGTTTCAATCCAACATACTCATCTAAGTTAAAAGCTTGTACATTTTGGAAACTCACATTTTTATGTTGATAGCTATCAATGAAATATTGATAAACGCCTAATGGTGTTGATCCTGTCGCAAAACCAATTGTAGCATGATCATGTTGTCGAATAAAATCGCATATTGTTTCTCCTACGTAGGCATCAAGCTTTTTTTCTTCATCAAAAACAAGAATCTTCATATAATCATCCTTCCATTGTATAGATTACTGACTTTCTTTAACTTTTTTATCAAATCTGACACTGAAGAAATTTCCATTACTTTCCCTCTTTATTTTATATTTTATCATAACAAACAAAGGTTTTCAAATTTCAATATATTAAAATAAAAGCTAAAATAAAAGTTTAATTCCTCTTGGGATAGATAAGTGTGAAAATGTTAAGCTCAAAAATTTATTTAAAAAATAATCAAATCAAAAACTGTTAATAAGCATCTGTAAATGTCAATATATGGATTATCATAGTATGCTTTTCGCTTCTACACCTCTTTTGCGAGATATGTTATAATAACAATCAAAGAGATGTTTACATTAAAAATTAAAGTGAACGCAAATTACACTCATGAAACAATGCCAGATTATAGCAATACTGTTATAAAGGAGCTAAAGAACTCGTTGTCAATGGTCATTAAATTGGTGTTACTTATATTCCTAATGTCATTTATGATCATAAAAGTAATATTGATTTACACTTGTAGATTCTGCAACCAAAAATCATATTAGAATCAGACCGTACTTTTCCCTGGATTGTTTTTGTTAAGGGTTCAAGTCTGGAAGAAACAAAATCTTTATTCGGAAATCTCGCAGCTTACTCATCTGGAACAACTTGGTTATGTTATTGCTGAGGTTGAATATCGCCATAGTGGAATTACTCATCATCCAGCTCAGATTATTGACACAAAAAAGGCCTTTCGTTATATGAAAAAAATGCCAAACAGTGTCATGTTGATTCTAAGAAAGTCATATTTGGTAGTTATTCTTCCTATATGACTGGAATGACAGCAAAAACTGAACTTTATGATGATCCCTTTTCATACATGTTTTGGCATATCGTACAAAAAACAACCAACTGTTGGTTTCTCTATCCCCCCATATTTTTTACCAGTTCATAAAGCATTTTAAAGTGAGATAAAGTCACAATAGACATTATTCCATTATCTAATAAAGTATCAAATAATTTATCATAAAATGATAATCCTTTTTCGTTAGACTGATCTTCATTACTTTTCGGAAAAATTCTACCCCATGAAACTGATATTCTCAGACACTTAAATCCCATCTTTTTAAACGTCAAAATATCATCTTGATAATGAGGATAAAAATCAATAGCTTTATGATTGGGATAATATTGCTAAGCATCTATTTTTTGAGTTATTTGACAATGAGTTCCTTTCCTACCAACTGTTAATACATCCGAAACATTAATATCTTTACTATCTTATCCTATGCTCCTTCTATCTGATGGGCAAAGCCACTCCACCCCACAAAAAATTTTCAGGAAAGTTCATTATTTTTTCCTCTATTTCAATTTCCTATTTATTCAACAATGATGACGTAGGCTCCATATGGTTGAATCATCATTTGCTCTTTAAAAACATTATTTTCTTTCTCATTTGTTATAAGAATTTTACCATTTTGAAACTGATTTGGAATATCATATTCTACATTTTTACCAGAAAAATTAGTTACAACTAAAAGTTTTTGATTTTCATACTCTCTCGTATAATTAAATAAGTCAGGATGATTTTCATCAATCAACTGATATTTTCCATAAACGATGATAGGCATTGTATGTCTCAATTGAATAATCTGCTTATAGAAATTATAAATAGAATCATGATCATTTATTTGTTGTTTAGCATTAATATGCTTATAATTAGGATTGACTTTCATCCATGGTATTCCTTGAGTAAATCCGGCATTTAAAGATGTATCCCACTGCATAGGCGTTCTTGCATTATCTCTACTGCTATAACAAATCCCCTGCATCATCTCTTCATGAGTCAGTTGCCCACTATGAACCAAATCTTTGTATGCATTGATAGTCTCAACATCTTGACATTCACTTATAGAATCAAAAGAATAATTTGTCATCCCTATTTCTTCTCCTTGATAAATATATGGTGTTCCTTTTAAAAAATGCAAAGCAACTGCCAACATTTTTGCTGATTTGTTCCAGTACTTTTCAACATTTCCAAATCTAGAAACAATTCTAGGTTGATCATGATTATCCCAAAATAAACTATTCCACCCATATTCTGCCAATCCATATTGCCATTTTGAAATAACTTTTTTCAACTGAATAAGGTTTAAGGGTATAGGTGTCCATTTTCCATATTTTCCGGCATCAACATCCATATGTTCAAATTGAAACAACATATTTAATTCATGTTCATTTTCACCTGTATATTTTCTAGCATCTTCTAATGAACAGCTTGTAATTTCTCCAACCGTCATGATGTCATAACGTGATAATACTTGGTTATTCATTTCTTTTAGAAATTCATGAATGCGTGGACCATTACTTACATATTTTGATGGTCGCATATATGTGCTACTTTGTGGCAATACATCTTGAAATGATTGATCCTTGCTTATCTTATTAATAACATCCATTCGAAAACCATCAATTCCTTTATCTAGCCACCATCTCATCATCTCATAAATTTCTTTTCTTACATTTGTATTTTCCCAATTTAAATCTGGTTGTTCTTTAGAATAAAGATGTAAATAATAAGAATCTGTCTGTTTATCATATTGCCAAGCTGAGCCAGAAAATATGGATGCCCAATTATTAGGCTCTTTGCCATTTTTCCCTTCTCTCCAAATATAATAATCACGATAAGGGTTATCCATACTTTTTCTGCTTTCAACAAACCAGTTATGTTGATCTGAAGTATGATTGACAACTAAATCCATAACAATCTTGATATGTCTTTTATGTGCTTCTTTCAACAAAAATTCAAATTCTTCCATTGTTCCATACTCTTTGGAAATAGTTCTATAATCACTGATATCATACCCATTATCAACATTGGGAGATTCATATATTGGTGATAACCAGATAATATCAATCCCCAAATCTTCTAAATAGTCCAATTTACTGATTATACCTTGAATGTCTCCAATTCCATCATTATTGCGATCACAAAAACTTTTAGGATAGATTTGATATATAACACTTTCTTTCCACCAAGACTTCATATTATTTATCCTTTCCTCATAAATCTTTATCTGTTTAAAAAATTAAGGAATCAAAAAGATTCCTTAATTTTCTTCTTCTTTTTCTCTTAAAATTTGTTGTTTTTCACTAATTTTAAAGAATGGGAAATATATCACAACACTAATAAATATAGAAATAAATGACCAGATAACTGATGGTATATTTCCGCCAGTTGCCAAATAAGCATTCATTAATGGTGGCGTTGTCCATGGTGGTGAAAAGACAACTGCTGAGATCACATTTGTTATAATTAAAATATATGATCCAATACATAAAATAATTGGTGTTAAGATATATGGAATCATCATAATTGGGTTCATAACAATTGGAAAACCAAAAACTACTGGTTCATTAATACAGAATATAGCTGAAGGCAAAGACATTCTTCCGAGTGTTCTATAAGCTTTGCTCTTAGAAAATAACATATTAATGACTAGTCCTAATGTTGAACCTGTTCCTCCTAAACATAAATAAGTAATATAAAATCCGCCAGCAAAAGCGTATGGTAAAGGATCTCCATTTTGAAAAGCTTCAACGTTTGAAGCCATCATAGTCAAGAACACTGGATCTCCAATAGTTCCCATGATATTGCTCCCATGTAATCCACAGCACCATAGCAACAAAATAAACAAAACATACAATAACATACCTGGCAATGTATTGAGCCCAACTGCCAATGGTGAAAATATTGCTGTAACTGTTTCATTGATATTGAAATGTAACAGTACACGTATAACCCAAAGTAAAGCGATTAAAAACAAAGCAGGAACTAGACTGACAAATGTTTCTGCAACTGCTGGTGGAACACCTTTAGGCATTCTTAAAACCATATTTCTTTTAATAAAGAAATGGAAAACAAGTACTGTAATAAAGGCAATAATAATACCAGTAAACAGTCCCGATGCACCCAAAGCATC
>CAYSWW010000096.1:0-8516 GCA_964434915.1 uncultured Coprobacillus sp. | reverse complement strand
ATAGCTATCTTTTTCTTTTCATATTCTGACGAATCCAAATTCTTTATAGAAAAAAGAGATTTCAGAATGTGAAAATACACATTTTGAAATCTTTTTATTTTTGTTCAAATTCCTCTAATATTTTTAATGAACTGCTTGTTCCTATACGACTGGCTCCTGCTTCAATCATCGCCTGACAAGTTTTCCAATCACGAATTCCTCCTGCCGCTTTGACTTTCACTTCATCCCCAACAGTTTGTTTCATTAAACGTACATCTTCTACTGTGGCTCCAGAAGTCCCAAAGCCTGTACTTGTTTTAATATAATCTGGTTTCACCACTTTAGCAATTTCAGCAATCTTCACAATCTCTTCTTTTGTGAGATAACAATTTTCAAAAATCACTTTACATATCACATTATGTTGATGGCAAACTTCAACAAGACTTCTCATTTCCTGTTCAATATAATGTCAATCATGCATCTTTGCCTTACCTATATTGATAACATAATCAATCTCATCAGCTCCATCATTAATAGCCTGCTTTGCTTCAGCCAATTTGATATTTAATTTTGTTTGACCTAAAGGAAAAGAAATAGCTGCTCCCACATGAATATTTGTCCCTTTTAATAACTCTTTACATAACTTCACAGGTTCACTATTGATAGCAACCATTGCTGCACCTATGCTCTTTGCTTCATTACATAATTGAATAAAATCCTCTTTTGTTGCATAAGCCTTTAAAAATGTATGATCAAACATACTCGCAAGTTCTTCTTTTATCATGATTTTTCCTCCCATTATGATATCTATAATTTGCAAATGATTCGTTATAATAAGATCACTTTCACTTTGATCATTTTGAAATTTTCCTGAATAATAAGCTACTACTTTTAATCCAGCTTGCTTTGCAGCCTGTATTCCATAAGTACTGTCTTCAAAAACAAATAATGGTTTCTTCCCATTTTGATGTCTTAGAATAGATAAATAAATTTCTGGATTAGGTTTTGAATATTGAACATCTTCTCTTCCTACAAAATAAGATATATATGCATAAAGGTTTAATTCAATAAGCACTTTTTCTATAATTTCTCGAGGTGATGATGATGCAATAATAATATCAATATCTTTTTGAAAGATATTCTCAATACACTCTTGGACATAAGGAAATACAATTTGCTGATAATTTGGGATCTGTATTTGTGAAAGATACTTTTCAAAAAGATATTGAATTTCATCTTGATTCACAACATATTTTTCTAATTTCTTAAATATACCTTTTGCATCTAAGCCCATCATTTCGACCAAATGTCTTTTTGGTATATCGTATCCTTGATAATGTAGAAATTCTTTCAATTGATTCATATACCAGCTTTCACTATCAATGATAACTCCATCCATATCAAAAATAATATATGGCTTCATTCTATCCTCTTCGAAAAGTTGCTGTCATATTGATAAAGGTCACATCTAAAGAAGAAATAGAATATTCTATAGCTGTTCCTTCTTCTGCATATCCTATATCTTTAACAAGCATGATTGGATTTTTTGAACTGACCTCTAAAATTTTTCTAACCTCACTATCTGGCAAACTTGGAATTAATGTCTCGCGAATAATAGATACTTTTAAACCTTTACTATCTAAATACTGATAAAAATGTTGTGCAGCTTTTTCAGCATCTTTATCAAAATTATCTAATAATTTTTTACTAATGTATGAACGTGAAAAGGATGCTGCTTTTATCCCAGCATATCTAACTCTATCCATATACCATACTTCTTCTCCCACATCAATTGATAAGTGTTTTGCAATATCTGGAGTAGCTTCAACGACTCCAACATTCATAAGCTTAGTTTTACAAACATATCCATTTCTATTAATAACTTTATCCAATTTATATATTGTTGAATTTATAACGTCTTGTTGATCATTTACTTTTTTCTTTGATGAAACAAAAGTTCCTACTCCTTTTCTCTTATATAAATATCCTTCTGTTACTAATTCATTTAACGCTTGTCTAACAGTTGTTCTGCTTAATTGATATTTTTCAATTAATTCATGTTCTGTTGGAATAGCCTCATCCTCTTTATAAACACCATCATCAATCAAATTGATTATAATTTGTTTTAATTGATAATAAAGTGGTAAAGGTATATTCTTATCAATTATATATTTCATTTCATATCAACTCCTTCTATCCTATTGTAACATTTTTTCCAAATCTTACCTATTTAATATTCTCATAAATTTGAAAAAATAGAGCTTTTAGCCCTATTTTTTCAAAATGGGAGGTTTGAATATTTTATTGATAAGCATTTCCCATATCCATATAAATCTCTAAAACTGCTAAATCTTCATCAGTTCTATTTTTAGGCTTAATTACATACTGACCTATACTAGCTGGAATAAAGACAGCTTCAGCATAATGCATTTCAATAGGTTCAAACTCATTGTTTGGACTTACAATCATAGCTTCTTCTCCTTCAACTAATACATGAAGTTTTACATGATCTTTCGTTTCAAAAAAGATAGGTTTATTAAACCAATAACGATCGACTTTTAATAATTCATATTCCATCGTTCCACTATGTTCTTTTCTCCAGCCTGTTCCTCTAGCAATTTCAGCCTTCTTTGAAATAAGATGATCTTTTACAAATTGTGTTTGATATCTCTCTTGAATAACCTTCTCACCATGAGCTATATTGATTGGTCTTGGTTTCCCATCTGCATCGACACGTCCCCAATCCCACAACTTGAATGTTTGGAATCCAATTGGGTTAATTTCTAATACTAAAGTATCTTTACCAGATGCATGAATTGTTCCACTTGGTATATAAATATGATCATGTTTTTTCATAGGAAAATGATTAATCCATTTTTCATCATCAAATTCGCCTGTTATTTGTGCATCTTTAAAAGCTTTTACTAAGTCATCTTTTTTTACTCCTTCTTTAGTTCCTAAATAAACTTGTGAATTTTCAGATGTATCTAACATATAATAACTTTCATAATGTCCAAATGGGAAGTTAAATTCTTCTTGAGCATAGCTAATATCTGGATGAACCTGCAAACTAAGATTGCCCCCCACCCCAAGTATCTAAAAAGTCACATCCTACTGGACAATTATATCCAAACCAGAAATAATTTTGATTTCCTAGAAATTCAATAGGCTTGTATTGAACAATATCTCTACCAACAATTCTAAATTCATGATTTCCTAATTTTGCTAATGCATTTTGAAAATTCATCCATCCTGTCATACCCCAAGCAGTATTTTCTTTATCTAATCCTCCTTTCAAAACATCTTTACACCAATGACCACCCCATACGCCTCTGTTAAAGAATGGCTCTAATTTGAAAGGATGTGAAGCAAAATAATTTAAAGTTTTTCTAAAATCATCTCCAGTTATCATAACAGGATTATTTATATCATCTCCATCGATTACATAGTCCATATCATTAAAAAGATGTCGTTTATGATTATCAAAATATTTAGCTTCAACAAAATTGAAAATTTTTTCTTTTGTAAGAGGATCTTCATGAAGATTGTTCATTCCCCAATTTGATAATGATGAAAGATATCCATCTTTAATTCTTTGAATAGTCATATTATTATAAATAAGAATGTCACCTTTTGTAACCAATGCAGCTCCAATGCCATATACGACAATCATTCCTTGCATAGTATTATGAATTAATTCTTGTGCTTTTTTTATTTTTTCACTATCAAAATATTCATCAATTTGTCCAATAGCAAATACACCATTAATGCGATCATTAGTTATGAATTTGTCTAATCTCTCATGTAATATATCATCATCTGCTCTCAAATCATCTGTACAAATAACTAATTGAGGTTTAATTTTATCTATGAAATACTCTCTTAATTCCTTATGATTAATATGATAATATGAGTCAATAACCAAAACACACTTCGATTCATATTTCTGCATTTCATGATCAATAATTTTGCTAATTTCTTGATATCCTTTCCATGATTGTGTTCCATCTATTGTAAAAACAGGATGCAAATCAAAGTTCGCTATTCTTTCACTTATTTTTTCGTACATAATAAACTCCTATATATCCATATAAATTTCTAATACTGCACATTCTTGAGATTTAGATTTCCCATATGGTTTAATAGTATATTGTCCTGCAGCTGGTGGTACAAACACTGCTTCTGCATAATGAATGACAACTGATTCAAAACTATTATCTAAACTTTCAATAATAGCTTCTTCTCCTTCAACTAACACATGGATCACAATACAATCATTAGGATCAAAATGTACTGATTTACTAAACCAGTATCTATTTACTTCCATAGGAGCTTCAAATGGCATTGTTCCACTTCTTTCTTTACGCCATCCATATCCTCTATCTACTTCTTGTTTTTTAGAAATAAATTGATCTTTAATCATTTGAGTTTGGAATTCTTCTTGAATAACATGTTTTCCATGATCTATATTAATTGGTCGTGGTTTTCCATCGAAATCTACACGTCCCCAATCCCATAACTTGAACGTCGTAAAACAAAACATATCAATTTCAAGTGTTAATGTATTTTTTCCAGCTGAATGAATTGTTCCACCTGGAATAAAAATATGATCATGTTTTTTCATTGGGAAATGATTTATCCATTTTTCATCATCAAATTCACCAGTTTCTTGTGCTGTCTCAAAAGCTTCTACTAAGTCATCAAGTTTAACACCATCTTTTATTCCTAAATAAACAGAACTTTCATCACAAACATCTAACATATAATAGCTTTCATAATGTCCCCATGATGAATTAAATACTTCTTGAGCATATGCAAGTGTTGGGTGAACTTGTAAACTAAGATTTCCTCCACCCCAAGTATCCAAAAAATTGACATGTAAAGGACATCGATTTCCATAAAGATACCAAATTTTTCTTCCTAATACTTCTTTAGGATTACATAAAATCAAATCAGTTGATGGAAATTCAAAAACTGCATTATTTAATTGTGCTGCAACAGCTTGACAATCCAAAAATCCAGTAATTCCCCATGCCGTATTTTCTAAATCTTTTCCAGCATTTAAAACTTTTTGACACCAGTGTCCACCCCACACTCCTTTCATAAAGATAGGAATAGGCTTAAATGGACTTGTTGAAAATTGAGATACAATCTTATCAAAGTCATTTTTTGTAACCATAACAAATTGATCATCTTTATTACAATCAATAACATAATCACATTTTTTATAAATCTCTCTTTTATGCTTGTCTTGAATTCTACTTTCTAAGAAATTAAATCTCTTTTCTTTTCTCAAATATTCTTCATCTTCATTATGTGCACCCAATTTCCTAAACCCTGGTTATATCTATCTTTAATTGTTTGATAACTAATTGAACCAGAAATAAGAACATCAGGATTACACACAAATTGAGATGCAACACCATAAACTATAACCAAACCATTGGTTCCTTGAATTTCATTTTGTACGTCTTTGATTTTATCAACATCAAAGAACTCTTCAATATTACCTACACTAAATACCCCATTAACTCGATCTTCAGTAATAAACTTTCCAAATTTATTTTGAATTATTGATTCATCATATTTAGCAATATCAGAATGAATAATCAATTGTGGTTGCAGTGCTTTAGCAATATCTTCAAATAACATTTCATTAACACCATGATAATAATCAAAACAAACAACAATACGATCTTTTTGAATTGATTTTATCTTGCTATTAATTTCATCAATAATATCTAAGATTCCTACTTTAGCGTTAATTTCTATTTTTTTCTTTGGATATAAATCAAAATTCGGTATTCTATTTTCTACTTCATACATATAACATTATCTAACAATTCTAGAATTACCCATAATATGCTAAAACTGTCATTTCTCCTTTCCACATTAATTTTTTTACATTGGCACTAATTAAGAAAGAATCACCTGCTTGAAGATTAACATCTTCTATTTGTCCTTTACCTTCAATAACAAAGGCTCCCAAATAAGGTTTAGGCATCGTTAATTCTCCGCTTCCATTTATAACATATTTATAAACCGAAAAATTCTTATTATCTGTTAAATTGATTTCTGTCACACCTTGATGATTTCGATAAGAATAATGTGTATCCTGACATTCAAATGGAATTAATATGTTATCTTTAGCCTTTTCAACATCAAACTGTCTTGGTTTTCCTTGTTTATCTAAACGATCATAATCATAAAAACGATATGTAACAGGACAAGGATTACAAACTTCCATAAAGGTTGTTTCTTTTTGTATTGCATGTAATGTGCCAGCTTGAATATTATAAAAAGCACCTGGAAAAATTGGATATCGTTTTAATAAGCCTTTCCAATCTTTATTTTGAATATACTCATCTAATTCCTGAATGGTTTTTGCATTATGTCCCATTACAATATCAGCATTGTGTGGACAATTGACAATATACCAACTCTCGCTTTTTCCATGACATCCTAAATTCTTTAATGCATACTCTTCAGTAGGATGAACTTGTATACTTAAATCAGTACATGCATGAGCTATTCCCATAGATACAGGGATATGCTCCCATTTTAAAGTGGATGGTGTCCCAAACATTTCTGGATATTCATCATAAAGTTCATTGAGTTTTCGTCCTTTATATTTCCCATTCATAATTTCATTAGCATCTTGTGGTAACCCACAAAATGCTCCTAAACCAGTAATTTCATCTATATTCATATCTTTTGGTACATATTTTTCAACATGATAATGATGAACTAATGAGCCATCACCCCAAATTGCAGTTGAAAATGTTGGTTTTAAAAATATATACTTTTCATCCATATCATTTATCACCTCTACTTATATTTCACTTTGTTATATAATATTATTGAAACTAATATAAACGTAATACCATTAGCCACTATAACTGCATAATCACCTATATACCTTCCATGTATAGACCATAAGAAAACACCTATAACAAACATAGAATACATAATCAAAGAAATTCCTGATGTGTCTTTTGTTTTAATAACCTGTATAGCTTGTGGTACAAAAGATCATGTTGTTAAACAAGCAGCTATCATTCCTATCATTCTTCTATCCTACTTTCTAAAATATTAATAGCATCTTTTATGTTATCAACGACATACGTTGCTTTTTGTTTTGCTTCTTCATATCCATGTGTCATACAGAAACTTGTATGACAAAATTCAAACATTCCTATATCATTTAAACTATCACCAATAGCAATTGTATTATTTTTAGGTATATTATTGAGTTTTAAATATTGATTAATGCCTTGCTCTTCTGTAGCTTGTTTTTGAGTAATATCATAACTATAATCTGATGTTACTTTACATTGGTATAATTTTTTTGATAATCTTCATAAAACTCTTTATGCAATTGTTGATTTAGAAAAATATAATTTATATGAATGATTGGTTTATAATCTATGAGAATATACTCATCTATTGTTTGATGAATAACTTTGTTTGAATCTTTCTTAAACATATTTGCTGTATAAAAAGATAATTTTCCATATATATATTCATTATCTATATTTGTGACCTTAGCATAATCTTTATATTTATACATGTCTTTATAATATATTTAAAAATTGTATGTTAGAAAAAGGATATAGACAAACAACTTTATGATCCATATATATTTCTGCACCATTCCAACCGATACAGTCAAAATCGTTTTGTTTTAACTTTTGTGTTATGTGATTTAAAAAAGTATGATGTCGGGCAGTAATAACACAAAACTATTCTTTTTAGCTATCCAGTATTGAATTGCTTGATATTTCTTTTGTTTCTGGTCTTAATAATGCATCATCTAAATCACAAAATATAACCTTATCCATACCCTTAACCTCATTTTAAACAATACCTAAAACTCCTAAAACAATTGCAATGACAAGATAAACACCAATTAATTTAACTGTACTAAATTTTTTAAACTTCAATAAATAGAAACCTAATAATACAAGACACATAGGAATTAACTTTGGAAATATACCATCTAACACTTCTTGGAAATTAATTGTACTATACTCACTAACATATTCGGCAGTAATAGTAAGATTAACATAACTTGCGGTAATTGCCCCAACAACCGTCAACCCTAATACAGACATTGCATCTTGAATACGTGCTATTTGTTTCCCAAGTAATTTATGAACTGCCTCACGCCCTGATTTATATCCTGACATAAATGTTAATCGAGAAATTAATAAATTACATCCATATAAAGCTACCACTGCAAAGATAGCACCTAAAATACTTCCATTCGTTGACAATCCAATAGCTATACTTAGTAAAATCGGTGGTATTGTAGCCTGTGTAATAGCGTCTCCAATTCCAGCTAATGGCCCCATCAATCCAACTTTAATATTTTGTATAAAATCATCGCTAATATCTGCTCCGTTTCCTTTCTCTACTTCCATTGATGCTACAATTCCATTTACTACAGCTCCAACAATGTTATTAGTATTATAAAAAACTGAATGTCTCTTTAATGCCGCTACCATTTCTTCCGGTTTATCTTTATAAAACTTTTT
>CAYSWW010000095.1:0-8624 GCA_964434915.1 uncultured Coprobacillus sp. | reverse complement strand
ACGCTGTACCAATTCATTCATCCTCTTCATTGCAGCATCCATTGCTTCATACTTATCATTATTTTCAATGACATGTAATGTTTCATAAGCAATCTTCATTGTATATGCTGGTTTCCCTACTTCGAATGGAACACCTTCACCATCTTCAAATACAATTGTATAATCAGAAACTTCACTGATTCCATTCTCTCCTTCTTCATGTGTCAATCCAATAACTGTTGCACCTAATTTTTTAGCAACTCTTCCCGCTTCTACAGTTTCAGCTGTATTTCCTCCTCTTGATGAAATAACTACGATTGAGTTTTCTCCTACACAAGCTGGTGTATCATGAACAAATTCATTAGCTGAAGTATAGCTTGTTGTTAATTTTTTGGCTTCTCTAGTCAAATAGTAGAAAGCAGCATAGTTGCTGGCAAGAGAACCACCAACTCCGGCAAAACTAAGATTTTTAATTTCTTTTTTAGCAGTGATTTCTTCAATCATCTTTTTTACATCAAACATTTTCTTCCTCCTCATAATGTTTTTTTATTACATATTTACTATAGCAAGTCAAAAGAAAAGAAATGTACGGTGTTGACTATTTTGTTCTTGTTTTATTTTTTTCGACACTTTTCTTTAGAAAAAAATTTTATTTCAACACTTATTCAGAAACTCATTTTGTTAAATTAACCGCCCACTATCCTGTTTGATATCGTTTCACGCCACAATAAATTACTATCTTAGAATCACCACCAGCCCGAAGGAACAAAAAGACAATTACAATAAAGAAACGTAAAGCGAATCTTAACAAAAATACTTTGACGATAAAGACAGTTTCTTCAATAACTTGTAAACTTATACCAACTAACAATCTTGAAGCACTATATACAAACACCATACATAAAATATATCAGATATTACTTTAATAAAAAAGGAGGACCCAAACTCAAAAAACAATTCATTTCAAATAATAGATTTATTTTTTGGCATTATCATTTTAACAAAAGGGAAATTTTAAGCAAACATCTCTTTGAAAGTCCCTGTAAAAGGTTGTTTTGTATAATAACCAAGTATAGAATGTATAATTAAAACAAAAGTTTGGGCAATACATGTCCCTAAGGCTGCGCCCCATTCCCATTTCTAGGAAACCAAATAATCTAAAAATAAATACATAATTAGCAATAACACTCATAATCGTCACTAAATTTCCAACTACTAAAGAAATTCTTGGTTGGTTTATATGACAATAAATAATATTAACTGCATAACCAAAAGAAAGTGGTATATAAGAAAACTTTGCAAGATTTAAATAAAACAAGCTATTTTCAATGACTGTCTGATCTTGAATGTAAAATACTAAAATTCAACGTCAAAAAAAGTTGCAAATCATATCCAAAACAATTCTGAAATTGAAGTACAAAGAGTTTCATTTGGACAGCTGTCCCAACTGCTATAACTTAGCCCCTTAAAGAAACTATTAACGAATCAATGATCCCTATACTACTTGTTATTAACTGTTAGCAACAGCAATGAAAATGACGCTCTTATAAAATGATTTAGGGTCTAGATACTTTCGTAATTGATAAAACATATTTCGATCTTCTTTTTTATAATCCCATTATAAAAAAAGAAGAATCGTGCTTGAAAACTCGTCACAATTTTTCTTCTTTTAAACTCATTTTATTGAAAATTGGTTCTTTTAAACCAATGATAATACAAGACAAAAAGTACTGATGTTGTTGCCCATGTAATTGAATAAGATACGATAACCATATAAAAAGCTGAAAATAATGGTGATATAAAGATTACCCATAAAATTCTCAAAAGACAAATTCCGCAACAAACCAAAAACATAGGGATAAGAGATGTACCACATCCACGCATGGTTCCAGAAAATATTTCTACACAACAATAAGTCTAATAAAAAGGTGTCAAAAAATAAATAATATCTGTGCATTCTCTAATAATTAAAATATCTGATGAAAATATGCTTGTAATAACACTCGCAAAAATGCTCAACAATCCACTTATGAATAATGTTGAAACAAAAAACATAAGCAAACATGCCTTCATCCCTTGTTTAACTCTTTTATATAATTTTGCCCCATAATTTTGACCAACAAATGTAGTAATAGCAGAACCATAGGCACTTGCAACCATCCAATACAAAGCATCAATTTTCACATAAACAGTCCAAGCTGCAATAGTATTTGTACCAAAACTATTGATACGCGTTTGTAAAACGATATTAGATATAGAATACATTGTCGATTGTATACCAGCTGGTATCCCTATTTTAATAATACGTTTTAATATAGGCATATCTAAAGCAATATTCTTGATAATTAAACGATAACTTTCTTTGGTTCTGATTAATTTTATACAAACTAATATGGCACAAACAATCTGAGCAACAACAGTTGCTATAGCAGCTCCAGCAACACCCATTTCAAAACTAACAACAAACAAATAATCAAAAATGACATTCACAGCACTACAAACAATCAAATAGTAAAGTGGCGTTTTTGAATCACCAATAGCCCTCAAAATACCAGATCCAATATTATATATTACTGAAGGAACCATTCCCCAAAAATAAAGTGTCATATATAATGCTGAATCATTCAAAATATCTAATGGGACACCTATCATACGTAAACATTGTTTCGCAAATAAAACACCAAAAACTGTCATCACAACACCACATATTAATGATAAAGCAAAAGATGTATGTACTGCCTTAGAAACATTTTTGTGATCATTGGCTCCAAAATACTGTGCAATCACAACAGTAGCTCTTGAGGATAAACCAACAAAAAATTCACTAATAAATTAGTTAAGTTTCCTGTGGATCCAACGGCCGCTAAAGCTGTTGTCCCGACATAGCGACCAACAATAATCGTATCAACAGTATTATACAATTGCTGAAAAAATGTCCCAATTAAAATAGGAAAGAAAAATATAAGCAATTGTTTCCAAATCGTTCCCTCAATCATACTCACATTCTTTTCATTCATCCTATTCCCTCCTAAAAATTGTCTTATTGAAAAAACGCAACAAAAGAAAAAGTGTTAAAAAACAACACTCCTCCTCATTTTTTAAACACTTCCAACAACAAAAAAGTAACTTTTCATCACAATCTATCTATTAGATGATTTCTATTGAAGTACCCTAACAAAACGTTCTGTAATTTGTTGTGGTCGTGTAATAGCACTACCAACAACAGCACTATAAACCCCACACTCTTCAAAAACCCTTTTTAAATCTTCAGGAGTATTGATTTTTCCTTCAGCAATGACAGGAACATGAAGTGTTTCAACACATTTTTTTAATAATTCAAAATGGGGTCCATCTAATTTTTCAGAATAAGGTGTATATCCACATAAAGTTGTTGAAACAATGTCAAAGCCCATGTTTTGTGCTTCTACACATTCTTCATAAGTTGAACAATCAGCCATTGCTAAACGACCATTCTCATGAATCATTTTAAGCAAGTCTTCACACTTTTCATCATGTGGTCTTTTTCTTTTGGTTGCATCTAAAGCAATAATTTGACAAGGCGTTGTCAACAATTGAGCTATGTCTTGTTTCGTTGGCGTAATATATATGTCACTATCATCATAATTACGCTTAATAATCCCAATAACTGGTAAATCACAAACTCTCATTATTTCACAAATATCCTCTACTGATTGAGCTCTAATACCAGCTGCTCCACCTTGTTTTGCTGCAATGGCCATACGCCCCATAATAAAACTTGAATGCAAAGGTTCATCGGGTAATGCTTGACAAGATACAATTAACTTTCCCTGAATATCATCTAATACCATTTTTCTCCTCTCTTTCATATTTCTATTCATACCTTACTTTTTTCTTATAACTATATCAATCATTGCTATTAATCAATTCTTTCATTTTCTTTCTATAAATACTATATAGAATCAAACTCATCACAATAATAATAACAACAATCATGATAAAACAATGCATGAAAAAGGCTTCAGGTAAAATCTGAATTACTGGATCACTTTGGTAATCAAAAATCCAATAATTATTTCTAAATACAATTTGGTGAAAAACAACAAATGCTTTATTAAAATCCAAAGATGCAAGGAAACCAATAACAAGTGGAATACCAATTGAAAATAAAGATGTCAATCGTAAATAACGATATTCCTTTTGTCTGATATTTTGATAAATCATGATTGCAGAAGCAACCCCTGTTACCATAAATGTAATTTGAATAATGTCAAAAATTCTTTTAACTTCTTCAAAATGTATACGTCCTGTTTCAGACATTATAAAATCTGGCAACTCTAAAGTTCCTCTATAAAAAACACTTTGATATTGAATTAAAACATCATAATTTCTTTTAATTACATCATATGAAAGATTTGTTGATTGGGAAATTCCCAAATAATCAATATCAAAATAATATAAAGGTTTAAAGAAAACTGTCAGGATGACCGCAAAACAGATAATACAAACTGTCAACAATAATGCCAAAATAATATCTTTACTTCTATTCGTTGTAAATAAAGTCTTCACCTTTTTGAACCTCTACTTTTGATAATTTGGGAAATTCCTGTTGACGTAATGCTTCATAAATCCCAATTGCAACACAATTTGATAAATTCAAACTACGAGCATTGGCATCCATTGGAATACGTACACATTCATCTAAATGTTCTTTTAAGATATCATGAGGAATACCATCATGTTCATGACCAAAGAAAAGATATTGATCCTGATTTCCAACAAATGATGCGTCACTATAACATAATTTTGAATAACGTGTAAAGAAATAAAAATCACCTTGATTCTTAGAAATAAAATCTTCCCAATTTTCATAGATTTCCATCTGTAAATCCTTAATATAATCTAATCCAGCTCTTTTCATATGTTTATCATCTAAAGAAAATCCAATCGGTTTAATAATATGTAACTTTGAATGTGTCGCAACACATGTTCGCATAATATTTCCTGTATTTTGTGGAATGGCCGGATGTACTAAAACAATATGATTCATGATAGTCTCCCCTTTAATATTTGATATAATTTCTTTAAAGCTTTCGCACGATGTGAGTACTGATTCTTTTCTTCTAATGTTAATGATGCTGAAGTTTTTCCTAATTCCGGTACATAAAATATAGGATCATAACCAAAACCATTTTCACCTTCAATATGATCATAAATTTCTCCATTAAAATATTCTTCAATCAATACCGGTTCTTCATCAGGAATGCATAAAGCCATTGCACAGACAAATCGAGCACTTCGATCTTTTCCTTTCACTGCATCTATAATAGCCTGATTTTTTATATCATAACTTGTCTCATGACCCATAAAACGTGCGGAATAAATACCCGGTCCACCATTTAATGCTTTGACTTCTAATCCTGAATCATCTGCTAAAACAGGCTTATGAACTTTTTGACAAATTGTTTGTGCTTTAATCAAAGCATTCTCCTGAAATGTTTTTCCAGTTTCTTCAATTTCAATATTTTCATCAAAAATATCCTTTAATGATCTGACTTTAATATCAATACTCTCTAACATAGCTTTAATTTCTCTTATTTTTCCTTCATTTGTAGAAGCTACGATAATCTCTTTCATTTCTTTACCTCCATTCCTAAAGCCTTTTTCACTTCTAAAACAGGCATTTTTTGTCCTGTCCAATATTCAAAAGATACAGCTCCTTGATATAAAATCATACCTTCACCATTCATATGATCCAAACCTTTTTCTTTCGCCATTTTTAATAGTTGTGTTTCTTTTGGATTATAAATAATATCAGCCACCTTTAAATGATTACTCAAATAAGTATCATCTGGTATTAAACTTTGATTCTCATTAGGAACCATTCCAACATTCGTTGTTTGAATCAACAAATATGCATCCTTTAAATCCTGCTTTAATGCATCCACATCATCCAGCGGTTTTAAAGTAATTAAACAATCTAACTGTTCATTGAGTCTTCGAATAAAAGATTTGTCACTACGATTATAAACAATAATCTCTTTAACATGATGCTTAGCTAAAGCTACAATAATTGCACAAGCAGCACCCCCTGCTCCTAAAATAACAATCTTTTGATTCTCTACATGCCATCCTTTATTCTCACAAGCCATGTAAAACCCTTCACCATCGCTAATATGTCCAATCAATCGTCCATTATCATTTTTCACCGTATTCACTGAATGACAAAGTTTTGCTTCTTCACTTAGTTCGTCAAGATAATCAATAATCTTTATTTTGTAAGGCATTGAAACATTAAATCCTTTCATATTTAAAGTTTTCACACTCGTTATAAAGTCTTTCAACTTATCCTCAGGCGTTTCAAATGCCAAATACACATCATCAATCTCTAAAGTCTGAAAAGCTGTATTATGCATCATAGGTGAAAAAGAATGCTTAATAGGATTGGCAACAATACCATATAACCCTGTATAACCTGTAATTCTATTCTTCATCTATTTCTCTCCTATCAATCCTCTCATTTTCTTTTATTATATAGAAATCTTACAAAAGTACAAACAAAATATTTGAAAGAAAATATTTTCTATATATAATAAAATTATAAGGAGGTAAACAAAATGATTCAAAAACTGATTATCAATGCTGATGATTTTGGTATGACACAGGGTGTCAATATTGGAATCATTCTTGCGCATCAACAAGGCATAGTCACTTCTACGACATGTATGATGAATATGCCTTATGCAAAACAAGCTCTTACCCTTGCAAAAGAATATCCTCATCTTGGTGTAGGTGTTCATTTAGTTCTCACAGTTGGACATCCACTTATTGAAGGTGCAAAATCCTTTACTGATGAAACAGGTGCTTTTAAAAAAATCACAGAATATACACAGAGTCAACCTCATCCTAATCAACAAGAATTATATCGTGAATGGAAAGCTCAAATTGAAAAGTACATCACAATAACGGGACATAAACCAACACATTTAGATTCTCATCATCATGTTCATTTAATGCCAGGATTACATGAGGTTGCTATAAAATTAGCCACAGAATATCATATCCCAATGCGTCAAACTGATGATATTTCGCACATTCAACCATATGTTCCTTGTGAAATCCATTTTCATAAAGAACAGATTAATTTCGATTATTTTAAAAAATGTCTAGAATCTTATCAAGGGACTTTAGAAATAATGTGTCATCCTGCTTTATTGGATCAAAGACTTTATAAGATGTCTAGCTATCATCTTCCTCGTATACAGGAATTAGATTTCTTATCTTCACAAGCAGTCAAAGATATCATCAAAAATAATCATATTCAACTCATTAATTATAAAGATATAATAAAAGTGGCATAAGCCACTTTTACCATTTTTTATGTACATCTTCTTGAGTAATTGAACGAATCACTTTACAAGGATTTCCAGCTGCAATAACATATGGAGGAATATCATGTGTAACAACGCTCCCTGCTCCTATAACTGCTCCTTGATTAATTTTTACACCCGGTAAAATAGTTGTATTGCCACCAATCCAGACATAATCATAAATTCTTACCGGTTTAGCATATTCAAATCCTTTTGTTCTTTGAACTTCATTATAAGGACGTGAACCTGTATAAATATTAACATAAGGTCCAATAACAACATGATTCCCAATACTAACCAAAGCCTGATCAAGAATTGTTAAATGAACATCACTATAAAAATTTAGTCCAATTTCAATATTATAGCCATACTTACAATAAAACGGCTGTTCTATACACAACTCACCATGACAATGCAATAATTTTTTTAAAATCAAATCTTTTCCTTCTTTATCTAAAGGATGAAGACGATTATATTCATATAACATTCCCTTACAAAATTCTCTCTCTTCATATAATTCGCTCGAATAAGACTGATAGAGATGCCCTTCAAGCATTTTATTCTTTTCACTCATTTTCCATTTCCCCATAACATTTTTGTATTTGTTTACATAATCCTTGACAATCATATGTCGCAAAAACAATAGGATCAATATTCTCAACAATCACCTGTTTTAATTTTTCCCTTAATTTCATCACTTTATATCTCAGTTGTGGTGCCACAAAAATCATTTCATAATCTTGATAAACATTTTCCAAATTATAAAAAGCAGTTGCGCTCACTTGCACCGGTATTTGATTCAATTGACAATACTTATTCATTTTTTCAGCAAAATAACCTGTTGTCATTCCACCTGTACAACATAATAGAATCTGATGCTTTAGTATATCATGATTTTCAGTCAATTGAATGATCATACGTTGAAACAAATCAATTGCATAATGAAAATTTTGTAATTGATAATGTAAATAAAAAATTAACTGATCATCTTCATGAATGACTTCTTCAATAATACCATTTGGCCACATCACAAATCTTGCTACTTTATTTTTATAATATATTTTTAATGTTCTTTCATCATATTTTTCCCATGATAATCTTGAATCATTTTGAATTTGATAACAGACCCATTTTTTAAAGACATCCAAATTTTCTTGAAAGAAAAACTCATCCATTGATGCCACCACCTTTTATTTATTATACTGTATTTCACTTATAAAAAGCAAATAGAGAAAAAAGATGAAATAAGACTTTCTTATTTCACCATCATTTTAATAATTTCTTTATTTGTTTCCT
>CAYSWW010000094.1:0-8783 GCA_964434915.1 uncultured Coprobacillus sp. | reverse complement strand
ATTTTTCTAAGTGATTTCACTAACCCTGTGACAAGTGGTCAATCAAATTTTTTTAATCTTTAAAATAATAAATTAATTATATTTGACACTACTTAGTTTAAATATGGAGAGAAGTTATGAAGATAAATAAATTATTATGTGGTTGCAAATTGAAAACTGTTGAAAAAAACTAACGGAAATGAGACAGTGTATGAACAATTTGTTAATCAATTTTCAAAAGAGTATCCAGACTTTGAGCTTATTGATTTAGAAAATGGAACAAGTGAGAATTATCCAATTTTGTTAGTTGCCGTGGGCGAAAACAAAAATGATGGACTTGTTCTAGATAAAAATGTTATATTAGTATCTTTAAAATTAATAGATTCTAATCGGAATGAAGAAATCCATCATTTTAAAACTACAGTAACAAAGCAGGATAATCAAGAGTTGCCCAAATATTTTATATTCGTCTGAAGAAACTATTTGTAAAGAGCAGAAATAGGAAATCCTTTTCAATTGATTATTAAAAAGAATTTACAAAAACAAGTCAAGTTTGCACTTAAAAAGTACAATAATTAGGTTTTGTTTCAAGAGTGATGAGGATAAAAACTAACAAAAAACTTCAAGATGAGAGTCTTTTTCATCTTGAAGTTTTAATTATCTTTTTTTAATTGTTATTCCCATTTTTCTTTCGACTTTAGCCAGTTTCTTTCTAGCAATGACTCTGGCTTTTTGTGCGCCAGCTTCTAAAACTTCATCTAAATATGATCCAGTTGTAATCTCTTTATATCGTGTTTGAATTTTTTCTAATTCAGCACCAACAATTTCTGCCAAATCAGTTTTAAACTCACCATAACCTTTTCCTTCATATTGTACGACAATGTCATCAATAGGACGATTAGATAAAATTGAATAAATTTCTAAAAGATTAGAAATACCAGGTTTGTTTTCAAAATCATAATAGATATGTCCATCACTATCAGTAACAGCAGATTTAATCTTCTTTTTAGAAATTTGAATATCATCTAAAATATAAATACATCCCTTACTTGTTTGGTCTGATTTAGACATCTTTTTAGTAGGATTTTGTAAATCCATGATTCTTCCTCCAACTTTTGCTACAAGTGGATCAGGAATTTTGAAAGTTTCGCTATAGCGTTTATTAAATCTTTCTGCTACATCACGACATAATTCCACATGTTGTTTTTGATCTTCACCAACTGGAACATAATCAGGATCATACATTAAAATATCAGCATTCATTAAAGATGGATAGTTAAATATACCAGCTCCAATGACTTCATTTTTCGCAACTTTGTCTTTGTATTGTGTCATACGAGAAAGTTCTCCCATAGTCACCATACATCCTAAATACCAACCAAGTTGAGCATGTTCTAAAACATCAGACTGTAAAAAGAGTGTGACTTTTTCAGGATCTAACCCAGCTGCAATATATAAAGCAATCAAATCTTTTGTGTTTTTGCGTAGTTCAGCAGGTTCTTGATAAACAGTCATAGAATGCAAATTCGCAATAAAGATATACATTTCATATTCATCTTGGTAAGATACAAATGGTTTAATTGCGCCAATATAATTTCCTAAAGTAACTCTTCCTGTTGGCTTAATGCCACTTAACATTCTTTTCATTGTTAATTCCTCCATAAAATATAAACACGTCCTTTGTAAAGGACGTGTTTCACGCGGTACCACCTTTATTCATATCATCTGATATGCGCTCTCATCTTAACGCGATTAACGATTAATGACTCTTGCCATTAATGACTCCGAAACCCCAATTCATTTATCAATAGGATCTGTTTTCACCAACCACAGATTCTCTTTATGACCTTATTTATAAACTACTTCATTTCTTCTTTGTCTTTAGAGACATTATAAAAGTCTTTGAGACAAAAATCAATAGAAGAAAAAAAGAATTTCCATGATAATCAAAATGATGTATAATAAATACGTAAGGAGATGGTGAGATGATTAGAATATATACAGCACCAAGTTGTGCTTCTTGTCGAAAAGTCAAGGCATGGCTTAAAGATCATCAGATTCCTTATGTTGAAAAGAATATCTTTTCAACATTGTTGAGAGAAAGTGAATTACGAGAACTTTTAGAACGAAGTGAAAATGGAACTGATGACATTATTTCTAAAAGATCAAAGATTATTAAAGAAAATCAGGTGAATTTAGACGAAATGTCTATCAATCAATTAATCCATTTTATTCAACAAAATCCATCAATTTTAAAAAGACCCATTATTATAGATGAAAGACGTTTTCAAGTAGGTTACAATGCAGAAGAGATTCGCGCTTTTATACCACGTGAATTAAGAAGACTTCAGGAATGTAATAATAGTGATTATTGTCCACAATTTACTGATTTGAGTGGATATTATAAAAATCAAGAAGAATGCGATGAATGTGATGAATGATCGGAAAGGAAAGCAGGATTTAATAAGAATCCTGTTTTTTATATCATAATGTAAGTATTTGTTTATTAAAATCAATATTGTTTTATACAGTATTGATTTTTTTATATTATTTTCCTATTTCTTAGGAAATGAGTGTAGGAAAATATTTTGTTGGATTTTGTTATAATTTGGAAAGAAGGGGAGAAGGTCAATGTTAAATAAGAGGCAGAAGTGTATTATTGGTATGTTGAATGATTTGGGATCATGGATAACTGGAAAGGAGATTGCAAGTTTTTTGAATGTAACAGATCGTACAATTCGTTCAGATATTGAAACAATTAATAAGTATTATGATTGTCTGTTGATAGAATCAAATAGACGTTTAGGTTATCACATTGATGAAACATTGCTATCAAAACAAAATATTGATACAAAGGAAATAATTCCTCAAAATTCACATGAAAGATGTGTATGGTTGATTCAGGAGTTGTTATTTAAGAGTAAGGAAGTTAACTTAATTCAGTTACAGGATCGTGTGTTTGTGAGTGGTTATTCAATTGATAATGATTTAAAAAAGATTCGTAAAATGATTAGTGATTATCCTAGCTTAAAATTAATTCGTAGTAAAAATCATGTTCGTCTGGAAGGGGAGGAAAGGGATAAACGTCAATTATATAAGCATATGTTATCTGAAGAAACACAAGGGAATTTTATGAATTTGAATTCAATTGCCAATTTATGGAGTAACTTTGATTTGCTGGAAGTTAAAGATATATTTGAGGAAGTTTGTGAAAAATATGATTTTCATATCCGTGATGAAATTTTTCCAATGATAATGATACATGCCGGAATTTCGATTGAACGTATTATTCATCATAATTATATGAAGACAAGTCATATTGATAAGAAATTAAAAGATAGTAAGGAATATGCAATTGCTTTTAAATTTTTCCGGAATGTTAGTCGAAATATGTATATTGAATTGGTAGAGGATGAAGTGGATTTATTTGCTTTATTATTATTGGGGAAAAGTAGAGAAGACTTTTATCAATCTACAGATGAGAATATTGATGATTTAGTCAATCAGGTTATTTTAAAAATTAAAGAATTTTTTGATATCGATTTTTCTGGCGATTGGGATTTAAAAGTTGGACTGGCAACACATATCCAATCTTTATTAGAAAGACAAAGGAATCATGTTGAAGTAGCCAATATGTATTTAAAGGAAATTAAAAGAAAATATCCACTTGTTTTGGAAATGGCCGTGCATGCTGGAGAAGTGATTACTGCTTATACGGGTCAATCTACGAATGAGAATGAGCTGGCTTTTATTGCTTTACATTTAGGGGCAGCATATGAACGTGTGAATGCAAAAGAACGTTATCGTGTGATTGCTATTATTCCCTATAATCAAATGTTATCAAAACCTTGTGTTGATAAGTTAAATTTACGTTTTGAAGACCGTATGGAAGTTATTCAGACATTGGGATTTTTTGAAGAAAGAGAAGTTCAAAAATATGAACTCGATCTTATTATTACGACAGTACCTTTGAAACACCATTTATCTATTCCAACAATACAAATTTCTTTATTTGTCAATTATGAGGATGAAAGTAAAGTATTTCAAGCTTTAAATTTATTAGATAAGAATAGGTATCATGATGATTTTGTGTTACTTATTAAAGAACTTATAAGAGAGGATTTGTTTCATGTTGAAGATTCATTTGAATCTTCAACTCAGGTAATCGAGTATTTATGTGATGAGTTGATTGATCAAGGTTTGGCATCTCAAGCATATAAGGAAGATGTTTTAAAAAGAGAAAGTATTTCAGCTACATCGTTTCTTTATGGGTTTGCTGTTCCTCATTCTATCGAAGTATCTACTAAAGAATCATGTATCTCTACAATGATTCTCAACAAACCGGTGCAATGGGGTGATTTTGAAGTAAAATTGATTATTTTATTAGCAATTAGAGAAACAGATAATCAATTGCTTAAACTTTTCTTTGATTGGCTAAGTAATGTAGTTACAGACTCTAATAGATTTGCTCAATTATTAGAGGTTAAAAGTTACCAAGAATTTATGAATTTAGTACTAGGAGAAGATTTATGATGAAAAAAGCGAAAAACAAAGTTTATCAAATAACTTTACAAGATGCTTCAATGTTGAGACGTTTGATTAGCTATTTGATTGATTGGTATGTTGGAGCATTGGTAACAGCCTTGCCTATTGCAGTCATTTCACAAAAATTAATGGGGACAATGTTGAATCAAGACATTATTCATTTTCCACATCCTTATGGACTCATTGGAGGGGTGTTGGGATTGTTATGTGCTTTTGGATATTATGTGCTCATACCAATGAAAAATCATAGTGGTCAGACTTTTGGAAAACGTCTATGTAAAATTAAAATTGTACAAGAAAATGGACAAGATATTGCATGGAAAAATATGCTTTTAAGGCAAGTCTTAGGAATTATTATTATTGAAGGTGCTCTTGTTACTGCTAGTGCAGTTTGGCATCAAGTTGCAATGATTTTGACTGGTTTAGATTTTTTAACTCCTTTAAAGTACATTGGTTTAGGACTTTCTGGGTTGAGCGTTTTATTGTTGTTATTTCATAAAAATCATCGCACATTGCATGATTATATTGGGAAAACAAAGGTTGTTATGAGTAATTAGAAAAGATTTCCTAATTTAAGGAAAAGAGAATACAAACCTATTATTAGGAAAGTAAATATAATAGGTGATAATAGAAAGAATGGAGGGAAAAAATGGAAAAGTTAGAGCTCATGAGTTATCAAATGATTTCTGCTGTTGGGACTGCTAAGTCTAATTATGTAGAAGCTATGCGTGCGGCAGAAAAAGGAGACTTTGATTTGGCGGATACAATGATCAAAGAAGGAGAAGAAGCATTTGTGAATGGGCATACTGCTCATGCTTCTTTAATTCAAAAAGAAGCAAGTGGAGAAGGAGTAGTGCCTAATGTGTTACTTATGCATGCAGAAGATCAATTAATGTCAGCCGAAACGATTAAGTTAATGGCTATGGAAATTATTCGTTTAAATAAACGTCTTTGTGCATTAGAGCAATAAAAACGATGTTCTGATTAAAAGCACAATAGGCTTTAGATAATAAAAAGGGAGGAGGTGAAAAAAACATGAAAAAAATCTATTTATTTTGTAGTGCAGGAATGTCAACCAGTATGTTAGCAAGTAATATGCAAAGTGTTGCAAATGCACACAATTTACCAATAAAAGTTGCTGCTTTTCCTCATGGGAAACTTGATGAGATCATTGCAACAGATCGTCCGGATTGTATTTTATTAGGACCTCAGGTGAAGTACATGTATGAAGATACAGTAGCAAACTATGGTCATGAAGGTATTCCAATTGCCGTGATTGATGCAAGTGATTATGGAATGATGAATGGTGAAAAAGTATTAAAAAGTGCGATCAAAATTATGAAAGCAAATAAAAAATAAAAGGGGAGGACAAAATATGTTAAAAAAGCTTGAGAAAGTATTAATACCTTTGGCAGAAGCAATTGGGAAAAATAAATACTTAATGTCAATTCGTGATGGGTTCTTGGTATCAACACCATTATTAATTGGTGGATCTATTTTCCTATTAATTGCTAATTTCCCAATTCCAGCTTGGACAAATTGGATTGAAAATTTAGTTGTTAATTCAGATACTGGAAAGGTTTTAGCTCATTTTATATCTAAACCTTCTGATGCAACATTTAGTATTATGGCAATCTTTGCAGTTGTTGGTATTGCTTATTCATTTGCCGGTAAAATGAAAACAAATCAAATTTTCGGAGCAGCTATTGCTTTGGTTTCTTGGTATTTGATTATGCCTTATACTGTAACTGGTAATGCAACTATTAATGGAATAACTGAGTCTGTAAGTTTATCTGGTATTCCATTAGGATGGGTTGGTTCTTCTGGTATTTTTGTTGGTATTATTTGTGCCTTTGTTTCTGTACACATTTATGCATGGGTAGAGAAAAAGGGATGGACAATTAAAATGCCTGCTGGTGTTCCACCAACAGTGGAAGAATCATTTGCTGCTTTAATTCCAGCAATATTTGTTATGTTTATATTCTTTTTAATATATCTTATCTTTGGTTTCTTAGGAACAAATGTTTTTGATGTTATTTTCCAATTCTTACAAACACCATTGATGAACTTAGGAGATACTCTAGGAGCAATGATTATTGCATACATTTTCTTACATTTCTTCTGGTTCTTTGGTGTTAATGGAGGATCCGTTGTTGGAGCTGTTTTTAATCCGATTTTACAAACATTATCTGCTGACAATGTTGCTTATTTTACAACAGGTATTGGAAAAGGACATATTATTTGTCAACAATTTCAGGATTTGTTTGCTACATTTGGTGGATGTGGATCAACTTTATCTTTAGTAATTGCTATGTTATTATTCTGTAAATCTAAGCGTGTAACAAATTTAGGTAAGTTATCATTAGTACCAGGAATATTTGGAATTAATGAACCTATTGTCTTTGGATTACCAATTGTTTTAAATCCTACAATGTTAATACCATTTGTATTAGTTCCTACAATAAACATTATTGTTTCTTATATTGCTATGGCAATTGGAATTGTACCAATTTGTTCCGGAATTAATATTCCATGGACAACACCGGTTATTATATCTGGTTTTTTAGCAACAAATTGGGTTGGAGCTATTTTACAAGCAATCTTATTAATATTAGGAGTTTTCATCTATATGCCATTTATTAAGATTATGGATAAACAGTATTTACAGGAAGAAGAAAACGCAGTAGAAGAAGACGATGATATCTCATTAGATGATTTATCGTTTGATGATCTATAGGAGATGAATAAAGATGAAAATCATTATGATTTATGATCAACTTCAGGCAGGTGCCGGTACTAAAGATGATCATCATATTCCTTTAGGGGCAAAAAAAGAAGCGGTTGGACCAGCTATTATGATGGAACCATTTTTGAAAAAGATTGATGGAAAAGTCGTTTCTTGCCTTTATTGTGGAGATGGAACTTTTGAAGATAATCCTGATGAGGTCAGTCGTAAGCTTTGTGCAATGGTAAATAAATTAAAACCTGATATAGTTATGTGTGGACCTTGCTTTAATTATCTAGGATATGGTAAAATGGCAGCAAGAGTTACATATGATATTAATCAAACAACTGATGTTCCGGCAATTGCCGCTATGTCATCGGAAAATGAGGAAACAATTGCGGAATATAAAGAGAAAATACATATAGTTAAAACACCTAAAAAGGGTGGAACAGGTTTAAATGAAGCATTGAATGCAATGTGTCAATTGGCAGAAGCGTTGGTTAATCTTCAAGACACAAGTGAACTTGCAGATAAATATTGTTTTTAAAAATATAGGATGCTTTAATAAGCATCCTTTCTATTAGGAGGAAGAAAAATGTGGGGTATTATAGCAACATGGCGTATGGCTGTAGAAGGAATTAGTGAGGCTAGTCAAATTTTAAAAGAACATGGTCATGCTGGTGATGCCATTGAAACAGCAATTAAAGCAGTTGAAGATTTTCCATACTATAAGTCTGTAGGATATGGCGGACTACCTAATGAAGAAATGGAAGTCGAATTAGATGCGGCTTATATGGATGGTGATACTTTAGATATTGGTGCTGTTGCGGCTATTAAAGATTTTGCTAATCCAATTTCTATAGCAAGACGTTTATCATATGAAAAAGTGAACAATATGTTAGTTGGTGAAGGAGCAGAGAAATTTGCTTCTAAAGAAAGTTTTGAAAGAAAAAATATGTTGACAGATCGTGCAAAGATTCACTATAAGAACCGAGTTAAAGAAGTTCGTGAACAAGAAATTAAACCATATACCGGACATGATACTGTGGGAATGGTTTGTTTAGATGAATATGGAAAAATGACAGCTGGAACTTCTACAAGTGGATTGTTTATGAAGAAAAAGGGGCGTGTTGGTGATTCACCAATTTCTGGATCAGGTTTTTATGTTGATTCACATGTAGGTGGAGCGAGTGCAACGGGTTTAGGTGAAGATTTAATGAAAGGATGTATCTCTTATGAAATTGTAAGATTAATGAAAGAGGGAATGCATCCTCAGGATGCTTGTGAAAAGGCAGTTAATGAGCTTGATAAAGAATTAAAGGAAAGACGTGGTGAGGCTGGAGATCTTTCTTTAATCGCAATGAATAATAAAGGTGAATGGGGTGTTGCAACAAATATTGAAGGTTTTTCTTTTTCAGTTGCCACAGAAAAACAAGAACCAATCGTGTATTTAACAAAAAGAGTTAATGGAAAATGTATTCATGAAGTCGCAAGTCAAGAATGGTTAGATCAATATATGAAGACTAGAATGGCA
>CAYSWW010000093.1:5263-8816 GCA_964434915.1 uncultured Coprobacillus sp. | reverse complement strand
GATTTCAAAAGAAATATATATTAAGCGCAAGAACGTGCGCACGATGAGGAGTGAAATAAATGGAGAAGTACATAATGGCAATTGATCAAGGAACAACAAGTACAAGAACTATTTTATTTGATCATCAATGTCAACCAGTGATGTCATCCCAAAGAGAATTTCAACAGTACTTTCCAAATGCTGGATGGGTTGAACATGATGCAAATGAAATATGGTTATCAACTTTAGTTGTTATGACAGAGACTTTACAAAAAACAAATATCAGACCAGAACAAGTTGCGGCAATTGGTATTACCAATCAAAGAGAAACAACTGTTGTATGGGATAGACAAACAGGATTACCTGTTTATCATGCCATTGTTTGGCAATCACGTCAAAGTGATGAAATATGTCAAAGGTTAAAGGGTGCTGGTTATGAAAAAATGATTAATGAGAAAACAGGATTGGTTTTAGATCCTTATTTCTCTGCAACGAAGTTAGTTTGGTTATTTGAAAATGTAGAGGGCATTAAAGAAAAGGCTGAAAATGGTGAATTGATGTTTGGAACAATTGATTCTTGGTTGGTATATAAGTTGAGTGGAGAAAAGCGTCATGTTATTGATGTGACAAATGCTTCAAGAACATTATTGTATAATATTTATGAAAATTGTTGGGATCAAGAATTATTGGATCTATTTGGTATTCCAAAAAGTTTATTGCCAGAAGTCGTGTCTTCAAGTGAAGTGTATTGTTATACAGCATCGTATCAATTTTTTGGTCAGGAAGTACCTATTGCTTCAATGATTGGTGATCAACAGGCAGCTTTATTTGGTCAAAGTTGTTTTGAAAAAGGTAAGATGAAGAATACTTATGGAACAGGTGGTTTCTTATTAATGAACACCGGAAATCAGGCAATTCAATCACAACATGGTTTATTGACAACAATTGCCTGGCAGATTAATGAAAAGACGACATATGCCTTAGAAGGAAGTATTTTTGTATCTGGAAGCTTAATTCAATGGTTAAGAGATGGGTTACATTTGTTTCAAGATGCCAGTGAAACCAAAGATATGGCTTTATCAGTTCCTGATACGGATGGTGTTGTGATTGTGCCGGCTTTTGTAGGGTTAGGAGCTCCATATTGGGATGACCAGGCTAGAGGTACAATTCTTGGATTAACACGTGGAACGACAAAGGAGCATATTGTTCGAGCGGCTTTGGAAGCTATGTGTTATCAAAGCAAAGATTTGATTATTGCTATGGAACAAGATACTCATTTACAAATAAAGGAATTATTTGTTGATGGTGGTGCAACGGCCAATGAATTCCTATTGCAATGTCAGAGTGATATTCTTCAAATACCTGTTATTCGTTTAAAAGTGAATGAAACAACAGCACTAGGAGCAGCGAGATTAGCTGGCTTAGCAGTAGGATACTGGACTATGGCTGATTTTCAAAGCGAGATTCAAGAAATTTATTATCCACAAATGGAACAAGAACAATCACAAAAAATGTATCAAAGCTGGTTAAAAGCAGTAGAAAGCTGTCAACATTTCCGTGAAGGATACTATGAGTAGGAATTAAACGATTTCTTTTAAGGAGACATTTGTAAAACAAAGGGCAACGCATGAAAATAGGCAGGTTGAAAAAAAGTCAACCTGCCTATTGAATTTCTTATGAAAAGCCAACATTAACACTGCCCATTTTGCATTGAATGTTCATTGTTTTGTTTGGAGCATTATTGATCGTTTTGTTTCTGCTTGCTTTCGTATATTGTTTAGCACCAATATCAATGTGACCTAATTCATCATTATAATTTGATTGGATAGCATTAATATTGAGAATTGTTTTGCCTTGTAGATGATTTACTTGGGCATTTCCATTGATAGAGCCAGGAAAGATAATTGACCCTTTATCGCAATTCGTATACAATGCCTGTGTCTCAATACCTTGACACTAGGGGCCTCACCTGTTACTGCGATACGCTTTGAAATTGATAATTTTTTGGCACAGTGACAACAATATGATTATCATGTGTTTTATTGCTTACAACAATATAAGTGTTATTTTCAATATAAGCATAATCACTGTTATTTAATTTAGATATACTGAATTCGTCACTTTCAACAATTTCTAAAGCACCAAGTTGAATAGAGCATTGAAGACTTGTTACTTTACTTTCTGTATCAGTATTTTCACTTTCGCTTGATATTTTCGTTTCATTGTTCTTTAATTGTGTCGATGTCGGAGATGTTGAAGTCAGAACTGTATTAGATTTTTGATAAAGACTAAAGACTGCTATGCTTGATCCAATGACAGTAACTACTAAAACAGTAATGATTAGCCTCATTAATTTCTTCAATTTTTTCTTCTTAACTTTATGGTAGTATCAAAATAGTTCGCTATTTTAACTATAAAGCCTTATTCTACCTTCGTTTTCTTATATTGATTTAATACGTTAGAAGGTACCATTTACTTTTAGAAACCTGATTTATGAAGTGAAGATATGTAATCTTTTCTGTCAAATTTCTTAACTTTATTGACACTATCTATATTTATAATTTATATTTTATATCGATTTGATAAGCATTTTTGAATTGTTCCTATATTTCGATAGAAAACCTTTGTAGCAATTTCTTGTTTTTTTCTATCAGAAATGGCATAATGAAGATAAAAAGAGAGAGGATGATTCCATTGTTACAACAAGAGAGACATAATCAAATACTGGCTAAATTAAATCTAGAAGGGCAAGTGCGAGTCAAAGACTTAAGTCAAGATTTTCATGTAACAGAAGATTGTATACGTAAAGATCTAACAATCTTAGAAAAAGCAGGTAAATTGAAAAGAATTCATGGTGGTGCTATGCAAGTTCGGGTTAATATACATGCAATCAATATACATCAACGAATTAATATGTATGTGCAAGAAAAAAAGATGATTGCTCAAAAAGCAATTGAATTGATTGAACCAGGGACAATGATTTTTTTAGGTATTTCAACAATTAATTTGGAAATAGCAAAATTAATTTATCAGAGAAACTTAAATTTGACAGTTGTAACGAATATGATTGATATTATGAAGATTTTTAGTGATGATTGTATGACACAATTAATTTTTATTGGCGGGACATTGAATCGTGCAAGAGATGGTTTTATTGGGTCGATGACAATTGATCAAATACGAAAGTATAAGTTTGATTTAGCTTTTTTAGGGGTTGTTGGAGTTGATATTCATGATGGAAAAGTCACTACCTATGATGTCAATGATGGATTAACGAAAAAAGAAGTGATACAGTCAAGTAAAAAATGTTATATGGTTGCTGAAAGTGCAAAATTGGATTTAGATGGGAATTATGCTTTTGCTGATATGGGAGATTTTACTGGTTATATTTGTGAGAAGAGATTGGATAAAAGTGTAGAAGAAAAGATAATGAATTATGGATTAGAAATTATTTGAGATTAAGTTTTTTAAAGGTTGAATTTATCAATCTTTTTATTTTAATGATAAAAAACAATAAAAAAATTATTGTTATTTATTAAGATATCTTGATTATTTCGCTATATCTATTATAATA
>CAYSWW010000093.1:0-5163 GCA_964434915.1 uncultured Coprobacillus sp. | reverse complement strand
ATATCTATTATAATAGATATAAAGAAAAGTGAATGAGAGGAGGAAAGAATGGATCATTTAGTACAAACATCACGTATAAATATTTTAAAAGAAAAGATGTTAAATGCGCCACGATATGCATCGATTGAGCAAGCCAGAATTATTACTCGTGTTTATCAGGAAAATGAAGATTTATCTATTCCTAAAAAAAGAGCTTTATCTTTAAAGGCAGCTTTAGCAGAATTGGAAATTGGTGTAGAAAAAGAAGAGTTAATTGTTGGTAATCGTACCAAAGGTATCCGTTATGGTGTCGTTTTTCCAGAAAGTGGTTGTTCATGGGTGAACAAAGAATTTGAAACGTTGCCAACGCGACCACAGGATCAATTCTTAGTGAGGGAAGAGGATATATTGGAGTTTAGAGAAAAAATATATCCTTATTGGCAAGACAAATCAATGGAAGATGTCATTAAAGTTCGTGGTGGTCGAGAGATTGAAGACATTGCAAAGGTTGTGAAGATTAATCAAAAGGATCATGCACAAGGACATATTTGCCCAGATTCAGCTTTATGGTTAAAGTTGGGGCCTAGAGGTTTGATGGAAAAAGCCCAACAAAAGCTTCAAGCATGTGATGAAAATCAAAGAGAGTTTTATGAATGTGTTATACTGGTTTTAGAGGGTGCTATTCATTTTATGGAAAGATATTATCTTTTAATTGAAGAGATGATTCCAACCGTTGAAAAAGAGTATCAAGCATCTTTAAAGGTTGTGTCGAAGAATTGTCTTCATTTGACACAACGTCCACCAAAAACTTTTCATGAAGCGGTTCAATCATTATGGTTCTTATTTGTGATTTTGCATATGGAATCAAATGCTTCATCATTTTCACCTGGTAGAATGGATCGTTATTTATATCTGTTTTATCAAAGAGATATAGAAGAAGGGATTATATCGCAACAGGACGCTTTAGAAATTTTAGAATGTATATGGTTGAAGTTTAATCAAATAGTCTATTTAAGAAATCAAAATAGTGCAAAGTATTTTGCTGGCTTTCCAATTGGATTTAATATTGCTATTGGTGGGCTTGATGAAGATGGAAATGATACTTATAATGATTTATCATTATTATGCTTAAAAGCACAGTATCATTTGGGTTTACCACAACCTAATTTATCAGTCAGATTAAATCATCATTCTTCTCATGAATTGATGCAGGAAGCGATTAAAGTTGTTGCAAGAGGAAGTGGGATGCCACAGTTTTTTAATGATGAAGCAATTATTGAACCAATGATTAAGGATTTAGGTATTGAAGAAAAAGATGCAAGGAATTATGCTATTGTTGGGTGTGTTGAGTTAACAACTCATGGAAATAATTTGGGTTGGTCTGATGCAGCTATGTTTAATTTGAATAAAGCTTTGGAATTAACTTTAAATCATGGAAGATGTTTATTGACTGGTGAACAGATTGGTTTGGATTTAGGTGATTTGGAAACTTATGAGACATTTAAAGAATTAGAAGAAGTTTTTCAAAAGCAAATTGATTATTTCATTAATAAAATGATGAAAGCAGAAATCATTGTGGAAAAAGCTCATCAAGATTGTTTACCTACAGCCTTTTTATCTACAGTTATTGATGATTGTTTAGAAAAAGGATTAGATGTGACAAAAGGTGGTGCAAAGTATAATTTATCAGGAATACAAATGATTCAAATTGCTAATCTTGCTGATTCATTAGCGGCTATAAAAGCTCTTGTTTATGATGAAAAGATGATTTCACAACATGAACTATTAGAAGCGTTAAAAGATGATTTTCAAGGGCATGAAATAACGCAAGCTATGTTACTTAATAAAGTGCCTAAATATGGTAATGATGTTGAGTGGGTTGATCAACTAGGTGCCAAATGGGCTGAGTATTTTAGAACAAGAATGAAAGATTATACAAATTATCGAGGCGGTCCTTATCACACGGGAATGTATACTGTCAGTGCTCATGTTCCAATGGGTGAAAATGTTGGTGCATCTCCTGATGGTCGTCGTGCTTGTACACCTTTAGCTGATGGTGGTATGTCTCCTGTTTATGGTCGTGATATGGCTGGACCAACTGCTGTTTTGAAGTCGGTCTCACGTATGAATGAATCATTAACGACAAATGGTGGATTACTCAACATGAAATTTCTACCAGAATTCTTTCAAACTGAAACTGGAATGATGAAGTTTGAGAATTTTTTAAGAGCATTTGTTGATCTGAAAATTCCTCATATTCAATTCAATGTTGTAAGAAAGGAAGATCTCATTGATGCCAAAGCACATCCAGAAAGACATCGATCTTTAACGATTCGTGTTGCTGGTTATACAGCTTATTTTGTTGAATTGGCAGGAAAGCTTCAAGATGAGATTATTGAGAGAACTACTTATGCCAATATCTAAAGCTTTAATATTTGATATTAAAAGATTTGCTGTTCATGATGGCAGTGGCTTGCGTACGACTGTTTTTTTCAAGGGTTGTCCTTTGCGTTGTCGTTGGTGTCAAAATCCAGAAGGACTTTCACCATTAAGAAGACCGATTTATTTTGAAAACAGTTGTCTTCATTGTCATTGCTGTGAAAAAGTGGCAAAAGTCAATCAAATGTCTTATGAAAATAATCGACCTGTTTTCAATTTAGATTATTCAGGAGATTTTGATAATTTAGTACGGGCTTGTCCTTCAACAGCTATTCGTTATGATAGTGAATACTATGATGTAGAAAGTCTTTTAAAAAAGATTAAAGAAGATCAAGTCTTTTTTAGAAATGATGGTGGAGTAACTTTCTCTGGCGGAGAACCACTTATGCAAGGGGAATTTCTTATTGATATTTTAAAGAAGTGTCTTGAAGAAAAAATTCATACTGCGATTGAGACAACAATGTATGCATCATGGGAGTATATTCAAAAGGTTTTACCTTATTTAGATTTGATTTATATTGATTTAAAGATTTTTGATAAAGAAAAACATCGAAAATATACAGGTGTCTCTTCCCAAAAGATAAAAGAACATATAAAATATATATTAGAGAGTGAACATAGAAACAAAGTCATTATCAGAACGCCTCTCATTCCAACTATGACAGCGACTGATGATAATATAACATCCATTACTAGATTTCTTGTGAGTATTGATCCTGAAGTTCGATATGAATTATTGAATTATAATCCACTAGCTTCAGCAAAATACGAATTAGTTGATTTAGAATATGGTGTTGATAAGCAATATAAAATGTTGACTGAAGAAAAAATGAAACATTTTTATGAGATAGCTTATCGAGAAGGTATTTTCAATTTAATAACAGAATGAAATAGATGAAGTCTAGAAGACCTCTCATTTCCCGTATGAACACCTTTCAATGCATACGGCTCTCTATTTCTAGATAAGTTTTCGTTTTGTAATTTGGTTGTATTCTAAAAGGTTTTGGTGACTCATTCGAGTCAACTCCTTTCACCATCTATTATCCATTACAGATAATCGTTTGATTACTGTAGAGACTCTCTACCCGTGATGGTTAAAATAAAAAAACATAGCACTAGGTTATATCACGGTAACGTTTTCATTCCATACTTAGGTATCCAATCGGTCTTTTAGGAGGACAATGGTAACTGTGCTAAACTGCCTGCTTATATTCAGCCTTTATTATATTGGTTATACAGTTTAAAGACAGGAGTGATTACCTGAATGTCTTTCTCATATCACAAGACTTGGATCCAAATTGGAAACTTTACCATATATGGCCTAGCTTGCTAAGCCATTGTCCTAGATGGACTTATCTTGGCTTTACCGACATGCTATGGTCCTGTTGGGTTATCCCCTCGAGGTAAGTCGGTTGCTTTACATCGCAATGCAGGAGCGATGATTTTAAAAGAAGAAATATATATTAAGCGCAAGAACGTGTGCACATAAAGGAGAACAAAGAGATGGAATTTATTATTGACACAGTGAATTTAGAAGAAATTAAAGATGCAGTAGATCATATGCCAATTGTAGGTGTAACAAGTAACCCTTCAATTGTGAAAAAAACAAGTCCTGAAAACTTTTTTGATCATATGCGTGAAGTAAGAAAAATTATAGGGAATGAAAGAAGTTTACACATTCAAGTGATTTCAAAAGATTGTGATGGAATTGTCAAAGAAGGGCATAGAATTTTAGAAGAAGTAGATGATCAGGTTTATATTAAGGTTCCTGTTTCTTATGAGGGTATAAAAGCTATTAAAATTTTAAAAGCAAAAGGACATCATGTGACAGCAACAGCTGTTTATGATTTAATGCAAGCTTATATGGCTTTAGCAGCTGGTGCTGATTATATTGCGCCTTATGTCAATCGTATTGGGAATTTAGGAAGTGATCCAATGGAATTGATTAATGAATTATCTAATCGTATTGTGATGGATGGTTATCAGTGTAAGATTATTGCAGCAAGCTTTAAAGGGGTACAACAGGTACGTGATGCTTTCAATTATGGAGCACAAGCAATTACTGCACCGGTTGATGTTTTAAAAGCTGTCTTCAAGAATCCAAACATTGAAAAAGCTGTTGATGATTTTAATGCTGATTGGTATAGTGTTTATGGTGAAGGAAAGGGTATTTGTGATTTATAAAAAGTGATCCTGTTTTACAGGATCTTTTTGTTTGGAGAATAAATTTTATAGGAGAATTGTTAAGATTGTGTAAAATTTGTAATGAATTATGTTAAGTTTATATTAAGCGAGTTTACATTATTTTAATGAAATGTTAATCTTTCTATATATAAGTATAGGAGGAATAAGTGTGAAAAATAATTGAACCCAATCGTGAATAAAAACATAAAAAAACGAACTTAAAAATAAGTTCGATCTTACTTAGAAAAAACAAAATATTATTGAGGAATATCTTGAATTGATGATACGTCAAATCCTTGTGATTTTAGAAAGTCTAATGCTGTCTTAATTGTATAATTGTTCTTTTCTTTTTGTGGTTTTGGATTCTTAAATGATTCATGGTTCGAAGAATTGAACTTTTTTCCAGTTAGAATCATGTGATAATACTAACAAGCATCATTTTGTGATGGCGATGATGGTTTTCTTGTGTTCTTTTCTTGACTCTTATATCCTTTTGAGCAAAATCACTGTTTCTGAAATAATAAGAATAGCAGACATCAAAACATTTATGTTCAATAAGCT